>CAIKWU010000481.1 GCA_903831155.1 uncultured Planctomycetaceae bacterium
GGCGCGTGGCACTTCTGGCTCTGTCCGAAGGAATCGAAGACGTGGCGGTATGCGATCGCAAGCGACGATCCGGCGGTCGATGGACTCGCCGGCACGTTTCGCTCCGAGCCGGCCCCGCCGACGCGGCGACACGAGCCGTCGGCTCGGTTTCCGAACTGGTGGACCGACGATCCCGATCCGGCGGTGGCCGAAGGGCCTCACCAGGGCGCGAAGACCGTGAGTCGCTGGCGGCAGGAGTTCCTCGCCGACTTCGCCAGCCGCCTGGATCGCTGCGTGCCGTAGTCCGGCGGATGGATCGCTCAGCGGCCGGGGGCCGGCAGGGGAAGCGGGCCCGAGACGGCCGCGAGCGTCGGCGAGTGCAGGGCCCTGCGGCCGTCGACCCAGGCGGTGAGCCCCGCGCCACGGCCGTAGCGGCTGCCGTCGCGGTCCCAGACGATCGTGAGGTCGTGGCCGCGGTACCGGACGCCCTCCAGGCAGAACCAGTCCCAGGCGTCGTTGGGCAGGAGCGGATGGAGTTCCAGGGTGTCGTCGTCGCGAGGGACGAGCCCGACGAGGCCCGTGATCACGAGGTCGGCGAAGGTCGAGTGGTTGTACCAGCGGCTGCGGGGATCGCGACCCTTCAGCCAGGCCCCGGTCGTCTCGTCGAGATACTCGCCGAGATACCGCTCGCCGTCGTAGCGATGGCAGCGGGCGTAGGTGATGAGCGCCTCGAAGTGATCGCGACGGTTCACGGCATCCTGCGGCGGGCCACGGAGCACGTTCGCGAGGGCCGTGAGGGTCTGTGAGGTCGCGAATGGCCAGACCGCGCCGTCCCACTCACAGGTGCCCACGCCGTGCGAGCGAAACTCCGGGTGCCTCCGCTCCGCCGTGGTGATGCCGAACGGGGCCCGGAAGCCCCGCTCGTCGGCGAACTGCCGCCACGCCGCCTCGTAGCCCCGGCCCGCCGGGGGCAGGGAAAAGTACCAGGGAATGAACCCGATCGCTTCGCGGACGCCGGCGAACGAGCCGTCTTCGCGGACCACCTCGAAGAACTCGTCGTCAGGGTTCCAGAGCGTGTCGAGGAGTGTGCGGCGGAGCGACTCCCCTTCCCCGGCGAACGCGTCGGCGTCGGCGGTACGGCCTGCGTGGCGGGCGATCGCCGCGAGCGCGAAGGCACTGCCCGCCATGTAGGAGTTGAGCGTCGGCCGGACGTTCCTGGCGTGACGACCACCGCTGATCGACTCCTCCATCGCGTCCCGCACGTCGTACTGCCAGTAGAGCCCGTCGGGCCGGCGCCGTTCCTCCGCCCACTGCCGGTGATCTGCGGCGAGGGCGTCGAGCCGGGCCGCGGCGAAGGCCGGATCGCCCGTCACGAGGGCCCGCTGCCAGACGGCATGCGGCAGCCACTGGCTGTATTTGTGGAGCCGCTCCCGCTGCGGCGGGTCGAGCCAATGGTCGATCGTGTCGTCGAGGAAGGCCGGATCCCGAAGCCAGCGGCCCTCCATGAGCTGATGGCCGAGCGCGGAGCTGACGGGCTGCGGCCGGGTGATGAACTCGGTGAACACCCAGCGACCGGCGTCGTCGCGGCGGAGATGCTTGCGGAGGCACCACCAGCGGAAGTTCCAGACCTCGCCGAACTCCTTGTCGGGGCACGCAAAGCGGGGCGTGGTCGCCGCGAGCCAGGCGGCCGCCTCGGCGTTGGGCACCGCGTTGACCACGTCTTCCGGGTCGAGCGCGTTGAAGGCTGCGACGTCTGCGATCAGCGCGCCAGGAGCGATCAGCCCCGTGGCGTCCTCCGCAGGGCCGGCCGAGGTCATCGCGGCCACGATCTCGGGGAGGTGGTCGTCGGCGACCGCGCCGTGGAGCACGAACCGCATCGACAGCCGGAGCGTTTCTCCCGGGGCCAGCGTGATCGCGCCCGGCTCACCCTTGGCGTACGTCGCGGTGCCGAAGTGATTGGCGAGCAGCCA
>CAIKWU010000482.1 GCA_903831155.1 uncultured Planctomycetaceae bacterium
CCGTGCCCCGTCGTCGGACGTTCGCGGCGGGCATCGTGCCCGCCGCTCACTGCGTGTCCGCGGCGCTTCGCCCTCCGGGCGGCGCTTGCTCCCCCAGCCCGGCTCCCGGGGCACGGGCAACCCCGAGCTGAGTTTGTGCCACTGCGTGATGATCGGCTCCTCAGCCCGCACCGCGGAAGTTGGGCCGCAGGCGAAACCCGCCCGACTCGTGCCGCTTGAGGATGCCGACGAGTTCC
The DNA here is from genome assembly GCA_903831155.1 of uncultured Planctomycetaceae bacterium. Taxonomy (GTDB): domain Bacteria; phylum Planctomycetota; class Planctomycetia; order Pirellulales; family UBA1268; genus QWPN01. The sequence goes on from CAIKWU010000482.1 coordinate 237, forward strand.
CCGGCGTCGTCGATCGCGGCGATCGCGTCCGACGCGAGGTCGCAGGGCACGATCGCGCCGCGAACCACGCGGTCGAGGAGCTCGCCCTCGAGCCCGATCCGCGGCAGGTCGGGCACCGCGGCGAGGGCCGGCAGCAGGGCCTCGCGGACCGACTCCGGCGTCACCGCGGCGAGGGGCAGCCCGCGATCGCGGGTGAACGGGCCGACCGCGGTGCGGACGAGCGATTCCATCACCGCCCGCGTGCCGAGCGCGGCGGCGAGGTCGCGGCCGATCGCCCGCACGAACGTGCCCGACGAGCAGACGATGTCGAGGCCGAGCCGGGGCCACTCGTAGCCGGTCACCGCGAGGCGGTCGATCCGCACGGGCTTGGCGGCGAGTTCCAGGGTCCGCCCCTTCCGCGCGAGCCGGTAGGCCCGCTTGCCGTCGACGTGCACCGCGGAATAGTCGCAGGGCCGCTGGAGGATCTCCCCGCGAAACGAGGGCAGGGCGGCGGCGAGTTCGGCGGGGGTCGGCACCCGCGGCTCGGCCTCCGCCTCCACGGGCGTCTCGAAGTCGTCCGAGGGGCTCGAGCGGCCGAGCAGGAACGACGCCACGTAGTGCTTGGGCAGGGCGTGCACGAAGTCGACGAGCTTCGTGGCGTGGCCGACGCAGACCACGACCACGCCCTCGGCGAGCGGGTCGAGCGTGCCGGCATGGCCGACCGCGGCCATGCCGAGGGCGCGGGCCACGGTGTCGACCACGCGGCGGGACGTCGTGCCCGCCGGCTTGTCAACCGGGATCACACCCGTGAATGGGAAACGCATACAGCTCCGCGATCTCGGCGGGGGATCTGCCCGCCAGCGACATCCGCTCGCGCAGCGACCGCGGATCGGCCACGGCGCCGGCCACGAGCCGCTCGAACTTGAGGTCGACCACGGCCGCGGTCCGCGAGGCGTCGGCCCGCGCGTGCCCGAGGGGAAACGTCACGAGCCCGCCCCCGAGGCGACCGAGCGCGGCGTGCTCGATCGTCACGCTCGTGGGAATGCCCTCCGGATAGAGCGCGTCGTACTCCGCGCCGCCGTGCTCGATGGCCATCCTCGCGATCAGCCGCGCGACCTCGGGATCGCGGATCGCGGCGTCGGAGTAGTCGTCCGGCAGGAGCATCAGCGACTCCCAGCCGGGGGGCGTCCCCGTCCGCCCGGCATCCCGCGCCTTGAGGAGCGTCTTCGCGAGGATGAAGGGCAGCGAATGATCGGCCGACTGCCGCGTGGTGGGCGTCCGCTTGGCGGGGTCGGCGATGATCGAGAAGGCCGGCTCGTAGATCCGCACCGTGATGCCGCGGATCCCGTCGAGGTCGGCGGCGAGGCCGGGATGGGCCGCGAACAGGTCGACGAGCGACTGCAGCGCCCCGGCCGACTGGTGCTCGTAGAGGCCGAGCTTGAAGTGCATCGAGTGGATCGCGAAGGCGTCGCCACCGGTGCCGAGTTCGAGGTCGAAGGGGCTGCGGCCCTCGGGGCAGGGCTCGTTCTTCCGGTAGATGGCCAGCGGGTTGCGGAACACGTCCCGCGGGCCGACGAAGCCGGCGAGCGCCCGCCGCGCCGCCATCACCGCCACCTCGGAGGAGAGCGCGGCCGAGGCCCCCTTGCTGTCGGAGAGCTGGTGCCCGGCACGGATGGCGCGGAAGGGCACGTAGTGGGCCACCACCATGCCGATCGCCGACTCGATCTGGTCGGCGGTGCCGCCGAGGGCGGCGGCCCAGGCGACGGCGGAGGCGACCGCCCCGTGGTGAACGTGGTCGATCGCGTAGCGGCGCAGGGCGAAGACCTCGGCGAGCCGGCCGCGAATCTCGTCGATGAGCAGCATCAGGCGGAGCGTGGCGTCGCCGCCGAGCCCGGCCTCGCCGGCCGCCGCCACGGCCACGGGGTAGTAGTCGTTGTGGCCGAACTCGCCGGCGATCCGCCCCTTCGCGGCGTCGTGGCCGAAGTTGGTTCCGTTGGAGTCCCACTCGCGGACGGCCGAGGCGTTGGCGGCCACGGCCCGTTCGACGAGGCACCGCCGGGGCGAGCCGAAGCAGGCCGCGCCAAGGCTGCCGGCCATGGGCGGCGTGGCGAGCGCTTCCCACCGCAGCACCGTGGGCGCGTTGGCCCCGGCGGCGAGCGCCGACACCCCGCAGCCCACGCTGTCGAGGTGAAACCGTTCCAGGAGCCGGAGCGTCGCCGCCCCGATCGGCCGCGGATCACGGGCCAGGAAGTCGATCGCGTAGTCGGCCAGGCCCCGGGCCTGATTGGTATCCGCCGGCAGGAGCCGGGTGTCGCCTCGGTCGGTCGTCATCGCATCCTCGCGTGTTCCCCGGGGCACGGCCGGGACGACCGTTGTACCCGACCGCAGCCCGCCGCGGCGTGCGGCGTTGCCGCGGCGGCGACTACACTCGCTCCATGCAGCCGTCGCAGCTCGGACCGTACACGATCACCGCCACGCTCGGACGGGGCGGCATGGGCGCCGTGTACGAGGCGACCGACGCCACCACCGGCGACGTGGTGGCGGTCAAGACCCTCGCCGCGCACCTCGGCGACGATCCCGCCCTCCGCCGGCGGTTCCTCGCCGAGATCGACACGCTCAAGTCGCTGCGGCATCCGTGCATCGTGCGGCTGCTCGCCTTCGGGGAGGACGACGGCCGGCCGTTCTTCGCCATGGAGCTCGTCCGCGGCCAGACCCTCGAGCAGATCCTGCGCGGCGGGCGGCGGTTCGACTGGCGGGAGACGGTCGAGATCGGCCTGGCGATCACGCGGGCGCTGAAGTCGGCCCACGATCACGGTGTCGTGCACCGCGACCTCAAGCCCGCAAACCTGCTCTTCCCCGCCGCGCCCGCGGCCGACGCCCCCGTGAAGCTCGCCGACTTCGGGATCGCGCGGCTGTTCGGCGCCACCGGGCAGACCGTCGCCGGCACGATCGTGGGCACCGCCGAATACATGGCGCCCGAGCAGGCCGCCGGCAACGCGATCGACCATCGCGTCGATCTCTACGCCCTGGGCCTGGTGCTCTACGCCATGCTCGCCGGCCGGCCGCCGTTCCACGGGGGCGAGGTCCGCGAGATTCTCCGGCGGCAGCAGACCGAAACCGCCGCCCGAATCTCCACGCTCGTCGAGGGAGTTCCGCCGGGCCTCGACGATCTCATCAACCGTCTGCTCGCCAAGGATCCGGCCCGGCGGCCCGCCAGCGCCCTGGCCGTCGGCCGACTCCTCTCGGCCGTGATCGGCGCGGCCGATGTGCCGAAGGCCGCGACCGGGTCGACCAGGCCGGGAGCCGCGGTGGCGACTCCGACCGCCGCGGGTGAGTGCGACCGGCCCACGATTCCCGCAACGCCGGACGCCCCGCTTGCGGCCGACGTCGATCTCCTCGCGGTCACCCGCGCGACGCGTCCGGGGGACACGTCCCCGGCGCCCGTGGCGGTGCTCTCCGATCCGTCATCCGGCCGCCACGCCGATGCCGACGCGGCGACCAAACCGATCGCGACCGGCGACGGGGCGTCGGCCGGGCTCGCCCGGCAGCCCACCGAGCCCGATCACCGGCGCCCCGCCGCGGATCCGCGGCCCGCTGTCAGCCGGTTCGTCACGCTCGAGGACCTTCACCGCGCGTCGCGGGAAGAGGCGCGGGCGCGGTGGTGGCGCGACGTCGCGGCCCGGGTCGCAACGGGGCTCGTCATCGCGGCCCTGATCGGCGGCGGCGGCTACCTGCTGCTCAGGCCGCCGACGGCCGATGAGCTGCACGCGAGGATCATGGCGATCGCCGGCGATCCCGACGGTGATCTCCGCGACGCCCGCCCGCTGATCGCCTCGTTCCTCGCGGCTCACGGCAACGATCCCCGGGTCGCGGGAGTCCGGGATGTGGGCCACACGCTCGACCTCGACACCCTCGAGCGGCGGGCCCGGCGGCGGCGTGTCGACGACCGCGACCTCGCGCCCCTCGAGCGGGAGTATCGCGCGGCGATGGCCCGCGAGCCCGACGGCGCGGCCGCCTGCATCGCGGCCCTCGAGGCCGTGCTCGCCCTTCATGCCGGCACGCCGACCGATGCCACCGCGGAGGAGATGCTGCCGCCGGAACAGCGCACCGCGCTCTGGCTCGATCTCATCCGCCGGCAGATCGCGAGCCTCGAGCCCAGGGCCAGGCGTGACCGCGAGGAGGACGAGGCCCGGGTCGCCGGCGTGCTCGCGGAGGCCGAGGGGCTTGCGACCGCCGCCGCGACCGCCACCGACGACACCGACCGCGGGCGGCTGCTCGACCGCCGCCGGAGCCTGCTCGCGGGCATCGTCGAACTCTATGCCGACCGTCCGCACCTGGCCGAGCAGGTCGAACGGGCCCGCGGCCTGCTGGCCGGGCCGCCCACCGCCCCCTCCGAGGATCCGCCTGCACCATGACGTCGCACCCCGCGCCCCACGACCGCACCGCCGACCGCCGGCACCACAGCCACGAGGCCTTCGCCCGCGCGCGGTCGCTGATCCCCGGCGGCGTCAACTCGCCCGCCCGCGCATTCGGCGGCGTGGGGGGCGAGCCGATCTTCTTCGCGTCGGCGCAGGGCCAGCACCTCACCGACATCGACGGCACGACCTACCTCGACTACATCGGCTCCTGGGGCCCGATGATCCTCGGCCACCGGCATCCCCGCGTGGTGGCCGCGATCGAGCGGGCACTCGCCACCGGCACGAGCTACGGGGCGCCGACGGAGGCCGAGAGCCGGCTCGCCGAACTGATCGTGGCGGCCGTGCCGTCGATCGAGAAGGTGCGGATGGTGAGCTCGGGCACCGAGGCGGCGATGAGCGCGGTGCGGCTCGCCCGCGGGTTCACCGGCCGCGACGTGATCGTGAAGTTCGCCGGCAACTATCATGGCCACGTCGACAGCCTGCTCGTTTCGGCCGGGTCGGCGGCGGCCACGCTCGGCGTGCCGAACTCGCCCGGCGTGACGCCCGGCACGGCCCGCGACACGGTGGTGCTCGAATACAACGAGCCGGATCAGCTCGAGGATCTCTTCCGCGACCGGGGCCACGAGATCGCCGCCGTGCTCCTCGAGCCGGTGGTGGGCAACATGGGCCTGGTCGTGCCCCGGCCGGAGTTTCTCGCGGCCATCCGCGGCCTCACCCGCCGCCATGGTGCGCTCGTGGTCTGCGACGAGGTGATGACCGGCTTCCGGCTGGCGCTCGGCGGCGCCCAGGAACTGCTCGGCTTCGAGCCCGACCTCACCACGCTCGGCAAGATCGTCGGCGGTGGCCTGCCGCTGGGCGCCTACGGCGGCCGCGCCGACGTGATGGACCACGTGCTGCCGGCCGGCAAGGTGTTCCAGGCGGGCACCCTCTCGGGCAATCCGCTCGCGGTGGCGGCGGGCACCGCCACGCTCGAGGAGCTCCGCAACCATCCGCCCTATGCCGAGCTCGACAGGCTCGGCGGCCGGCTCGAGGAAGGATTCCGCCGCGCGGCGGCCGAGGCCGGCATCACGGCATGGACCGCACGGGTGGGCAGCATGATGACGATGTTCTTCCAGCAGGGCCCCGAGGCCGTTCCCGTGACGGGCTGGGCGACGGCCTCGCGGAGCGACACGGCCCGCTACGCCGCCTTCTTCTGGGGCATGATCGACCGCGGCATCTACCTGCCGTGCAGCCAGTACGAGGCCCTCTTCTTCTCGACCTGCCACACCGACGCCGACATCGACCGCACGATCGCCGCCGCCAGCGAATGCCTCGCCGGCATGTGACGCCCTTCTCGGCCGGTTGCAGGCCCGAACTCAGCGAGGGGCTGCCCGTGCCCCGAACCACCCCAACGGCTCGATCGCTGTCCAGAGCGCGGCACGCTCACCGCAGGTGGAAGTCGACCACGATCGGCAGGTGGTCGCTGGCCACCTTCGTGAGGCTCGTGCGGACCACGCGGGCGTGGCGGACGTCGATCGGACCGCGGACGAACGCCTTGTCGAGCGATCCCATGGGCAGCCAGGCGGGAAACGTGCGGAATCGCGAGGACGGTGCCGTCACCTGCCGAAATCCCCCGGCGGCGAGCACGCCGTCGGCGAGGCTGTCGCGCCAGTCGTTGAAGTCGCCGACGATCAGCGTGGGATGCGGATCGGCCGACCGGAAGAGCATGTGCCCGAGCAGCCGGGCGACCTGCCAGCGCCGCTCCGACTCCGCGAGCCCGAGGTGGGTGTGGACGAGGTGGAGCGGGCCCTCGGGAGAGTCCACCACGAGGAGCTGCGCCCCGCGGGGCTTGCGGGCTCCCTGGCGGAGCGTGATGCGGTGCCGGCTCGACACGGGCCACCGCGAGAGCACGAGGTTGCCGTAGCCCCCGCGGGCAACGGCGACGGTCGGCTGGAAGACCGCGTGGCAGCGGAACTGGCGGGCCAGCAGCCTCGGCTGGTCGTGGTGGTCGCTGCGGCGGACGTGTCGATCGACCTCCTGGAGGCAGATCAGGTCGGGATTCTCGGCCTCGATGCAGTCGATGATGCGGCCGAGGGCGTACCGCCGGTCGCGGCCGCCGATCCCCTTGTGGATGTTCCAGCTGAGCAGCCGCATCGTGGCCATCGTAACCCCGGATAGAATCGGCGGCCATGCACGCCCACGACGACATCCGGCTCGGCACGCTCGTGCCGGCCCACGAGCGGACGGCCGAGGTCGTCCGGCAGCTGCTGCCGCACGGTTTCGAGACGTTCCAGGTGAGCTTCGGCCGCGGCGTCGGCGATTTTCCGGTCGAGCCGCTCGCCGACGCCGTCCGTCGCGTGCTCGACGCCCACGTGGTGGGCCCGTGCGACCTGCCCCGTCGGGTGAGCGCGGTGGGCGTCTACGGCAATCCCCTCACCAGCCCCGAAACCGTGCGCGACTGGGAGCGGCTCATCGACGCAGCCCATCTGTTCGGCTGCGACGTGGTGGCGGGATTCGCCGGCCGCATCTCCGGAAAGCCCGTGCCCGATTCCTACGGACCGTTCGCGACGGTCTTCGGGCCGCTGGCCCGCCGGGCGGAGGATCGGGGCGTGCGGATCGCCTTCGAGAACTGCGAGAAGCGTGGCACGTGGCAGAGCGGCGACTGGAACATCGCCCACGCCCCCGACGCCTGGGACGCGATCTTCGCCGCGGTCGAGAGCCCGGTGCTCGGCCTGGAATGGGAGCCGTGCCACCAGGTGGTGAGCTTCGCCGATCCCTTGTCGCAGATCCGGCGCTACGCCTCACGGATCTGGCACGTGCACGGCAAGGACGCGTCGATCCTCTGGGACGTCGTTCGCCACCACGGCATCCGGGGCGGCGTGCCGTATGCGGCCCACCGGCTGCCCGGGTTCGGCGACACCGACTGGACCCGGGTGATCGGCGAACTGCGACTCGCCGGCTGGCGTGGCAGCATCGACATCGAGGGCTTCCACGACGCGGTGTTCCGCGACGCCCTCGAGACCACCGGGCAGGTCGCCGCCCTCCGTCACCTCGAGCGTTGCCGGGGCGGGGAGTTCGTACCCAACCCGTGGTGACGACCGCTGGGGCCGTCCCTCACGGGGCGTGCATCAGCCGATCATCAGGACGGCGATCGCCACCATCGCGGCACCGACGCTGACCGGCACCGCGGCCCACGAACGGCCGTTGGAGGCGAACCGACGGCGACGCTCTTCCACGGGGAGGCCGAGCAGTTGCTCGAGATCCGACACCGTGATCGGCGTCGAGAGCACCACGTCGACGCCTGCCTCACGGGCGGCCTGCTCGGCGAGGGCCTGCTGCCGCGAACCGACGGGCCACTCCGACACGAGCGCGACCTTGGCGTCGCCGCGGCGGGCCTGGAGCAGGCCCACGAAGTCCTCGCCCGACATGTCGTCGAGTTCGGACGAGATCAGCCAGGCATCCACGTCGATCCGATCGGCGAGCTTCAGGGCGGCCGCACCGGCGGAGCGGAGGTGGAGATCGATGCGACCCATCCGGGCGCTCGCAGCGAGGGGAGCATAGGCATCGAACCGCGGATCGACGACCACGATGCTGGGCACGCGGGCGGTGCCGGTTTCGTCGAGGAGAGCCGAGGTGTTGGAGGCGACGACCATGATGAAAATCCTTTTCTCTGCGGGACGGACGGATGTGGTGCGGGTTTGTCGTGCGGTGGTGAACGGGGTCAGACCAGCGACACGATCGAGAGGAACAGGCCGATTGGCACGAGGCAGAAGGCGACGTCGAGCGTCGTCAACGTCCTTGCCGTGACGTATCCGGGAACGCGGCTCACGAGCGGTCCTCCGTGGTGGTGGTCGTGGTGGTGCGGTTCTTCTTGCGGAGCAGCGAGCGGCCGCAGAGCACGCCACCGAGGGCCATGCCGGCGAGAACGATGGCCGGGGGCTCGGGGGCGGCGATCGGCGTGATCATTTCGATGTTGACGTCGTCGGCCGAGGTGGCGACCGGCGTCAGGGCGACGTCGACGAGCGTCTCGTTCTCACCGGCCCAGGCGAGCGACCCGGAGGCCGTGCTGCCGAAGGTGTCGATGGTGCCGACGAGGATCGACGAGCCGCCGACGGAGGCGAGGGGCGAGGCGTCTGCGGAGGACCCGCAGGCGAGAACGGCGGAAATCGCGGCGATGAGGCCAACGGTGATGAGGTTCATGGTGCTACTCCTAGTGCTCAGGTTGAGCGTGCTTGCTGTGTGAGGCGGGACCGGCCGGTTGGGCCGGCTCCCGGGAACGCCCTGAACGTCCCGGAACGGGAGAGAGGAAATGCAACCGCCGTGCCAAAACCTGCCCCAGGATCCGGTGCCTGGCAAAAACTTCAGGAAAAATTGCGTTTTCAGGCGAGATAGCCCGGTTTTCCCAGCCGCCGGAATTTTTCCAGGCTGATTGACGGCGGGCCTGGGTGGAGCGAATCGCCCCA
>CAIKWU010000483.1 GCA_903831155.1 uncultured Planctomycetaceae bacterium
CTCGCGCATCGGCGCTACGTCCTCGGTGGGCCCAACGTCCGGCGATGCCGCATCGTCGGATGCGTTCAGATCCTTGTCGGCCTCCTCGAAGAGATTGGGCTCGGCGGGCGGCGCGGGCTCGGACGGCGCCGCCTCCGGCCGCGGCGGTTCTGCTTCGTTCGCAGCCGCTTCCTTCGGTTCGAGCTGCATGGGCGGCTCTTCCGGCGCGGACTCCGGCACCGGTTCCGCGGCCGGTTCGGCCTGCTCCATGACGGGTTCATCGATCGCGACCGCCTGCTGGACGCCCTTGCCGGCCGAGGCCTCGGCCGGCTTGAGATCGGGCACCACCGGGGTCACGGCCGCGTGCTGGTCCGCCGCGGACGGATCAGCCAGTGTCGGCTGCGGGGGGGTCACCGTCTCGGACGCGGACGGCGTGGGAGCGACCATCGGCTCGGACATCACAAGCGCACCGTCCGCAGGTGCATCAGCCACCAGCGAGTCGATGGGAGAGAGTGTCTCGAGGTGCGAGACCGTCACCGAGTCCTCGAACTCGATGGCCACCGCGTTGGCGCCCCCATCCCAGCAGCCGCAGCCCACAGGCTCGACCGGACCGCACGCCGGCAGCGCCGCGCACCGCGGCGGCGGACAGGTCACAACCGCCGCGCGATTCCCCCTGCAGCCGTGCCGCAGGAACCAGCAGGCCCGAGCGGCGTCCATCGAGAGTGCGAGCGTGAGAACCCCGACGATGCAGGCATGGAGACAGCGGCGCACGGATTCACCTGGAGTGCCAAGAGGGGAAGGATCCCAACCCCCCGTATGCTAATCGCCGGCAGGGGCGGGGCAAACCGCCGGCGACCGCGGCCGCAGGGGCCGGATGCGCCTGAAAAACGAGCGGGGCCGGGACAGCGTCTCGCCATCCCGGCCCCTCGTGGATCGAACCCGCCAGCCGCCTGCGAACGGGGTAGAACTTTGCGAGACTGACGCGGACCGCGGCCGCGGGCGTAAACGCCACGGGGCCTCAGGGGATCCGGGTCACCGCTAAGGGGTTGGCACCTCCGACGGAACGCGGCAGCGGGTCGAATGTCGTGCCAGAGGTTTCGTCACGCCGACTCGTCGCGGTGTAGGGATTCCGCGACGGCCGGCGAACCCTCACGACCGCTACGAACCGCCCCCGACGTCCGTGCCCCGGCCCGCACCGGCCGCCACGGGAAGGCGGTCCGATGCGAGCTCGAGGCTCGACCTACCTGTGCCGAGGCGGATCAACTGCAGCCCATGCTGTTGCCACAGTTGTGGCAGAGATAGCAGTTGCCGTTGCGGACGGTGATCGAACCGCAGTTGTCGCAGGCCGGCGCGTCGATCTGGAACTTGGCGAACTGGCTCTCCCGGTCCGCCGGACTCGCCGTCGGATCGACCGCCATCTTCACGCCCGCCCGCTCCAGCAGCGTGGCCGACACCGCTGTCTTCACGGCGGCACGCGGCGACGCCTGGCCGTTGCCGGCCGGGTGCTTCCCGCGGCTGCCGTTCACCTCGACCTTGGCCTTCCCTTGGCCATCGGCCAGCCCGCTCGCCGTCATGGCGGCGGGCTTGCGCTCTGTTTCCGTGTCGCCCCCGGCAGCGGCCTCCCCGCCGCTGCTCTCTCCGCCATATCCACCGGGCCGGTTCGCCTCGCGGTAGCCCGGAATGAACTCCGTGCCCATCCAGCGGAACAGGTAATCCACGAGGCTCTTGGCCACGGGGATGTCCGGGTTCTTCGTGTAGCCCCACGGCTCGAAGCGCGTGTGCGAGAACTTCTTCACGTACACCTCGAGCGGCACGCCGTACTGCAGGCTCATCGAGACCGCCGTGCCGAAGGCGTCCATCAGGCCGCCGATCGTGCTGCCTTCCTTCGCCATCGTGATGAACAGCTCGCCCGGGCGGCCGTCGTCGTACAGGCCGACCGTGATGTAGCCCTCGTGGCCGCCCACGTTGAACTTGTGGGTCACGCTCCGCCGGGTGTCAGGCAGCCGCTCCCGCCGCGGGGCGGCGGTGACCTTCGCCGCGGCCTTGTCGGTCTCGCTGCTGGTGTTGAGGGGCTGGCTCTCCTTCGAACCGTCGCGGTAGATGGCGAGGGCCTTGAGTCCCATTCGCCAGCCCTCGACGTAGGCGCCGGCGATGTCGGCCGGCGTCGTCTCCCGCGGCATGTTGACCGTCTTCGAGATGGCGCCGGAGATGAACGGCTGCGCGGCCGCCATCATCTTCACGTGTGCCTCCCAGGCGATGCTCCGCTGGCCAAGCCGCGGCTTGAAGGCACAGTCGAACACCGCGAGGTGCTGGCCCTTCAGGCCCGGGGCGCCCTCGATGGTGTCCTGCTTGTCGATGGAGGCCAGGATGCCTTCGATCGTCGGCTCGTCGTACCCGAGCGTCCGCAGGGCGAGCGGTACGGTCTGGTTGACGATCTTGAGCATGCCGCCACCGGCGAGCTGCTTGTACTTGACCAGCGCGATGTCGGGCTCGATGCCGGTCGTGTCGCAGTCCATCAGGAACGAGATCGTGCCCGTGGGCGCGAGGACCGTCGCCTGGGCGTTGCGGTAGCCGTGCTGGCGGCCGCCGGCGAGCACCTCGTCCCACACCTTCCGGGCCGCGTCGTGGAGATACTTCGGGCACGACGGGTCGATCTTCTCGACTGCGTCGCGATGCATCTGCATGACGTTCAGCATCGGCTCGCGGTTGGCGGCGAAGCCCTCGAACGGACCGACCGCCGCGGCGAGCTCGGCGCTCGTGCGGTTGGCGGTGCCGTGGAGGATCGCCGTCAGCGCCCCGCAGAGGCCGCGGCCGGCGTCGCTGTCGTAGGCCAGACCGTCGGCCATCAGCAGGCTGCCGAGGTTCGAGTAGCCGAGGCCCAGCGGCCGGTAGAGGTGGCTGTTGCGGGCGATCCGCGGCGTGGGATAGCTGGCATGGTCGACCAGGATCTCCTGGGCGACGAAGAAGATCCGGCACGCCGCCGAGAACCGCTCCACGTCGAAGTGGCCGTCCGGCTTGCGGAACTTCATCAGGTTGATGCTGGCGAGGTTGCAGGCCGTGTCGTCGAGGAACATGTATTCCGAGCACGGGTTCGACGCGTTGATCCGCCCCGAGTTGGGGCAGGTGTGCCAGCGGTTGATGGTGGTGTCGTACTGCACGCCGGGGTCGCCGCACTGCCAGGCGCACTCGGCCATCCGGTTCATCACCTCGCGGGCCTTGTAGGAGGGGCCCGCCTTCGCCGGAGCGGTGACCCAGCGGGTGGTCCAGGTGTCGTCGCGATCGGCGGCCTGCATGAACTCGTCGGTCAGCCGCACCGAGAGGTTGGCGTTCTGGAAGAGGATCGAGCTGTAGGCCTCGCCGTTGAAGTTGGAGTCGTAGCCCCCCTTCTCGATGAGGATCCGGGCCTTCTTCTCCTCCTTACTCTTGCACTCGATGAACTCCATGATGTCGGGATGGTGAACCTTGAGCGACTGCATCTTCGCCGCCCGGCGGGTCTTGCCGCCGCTCTTCACCACCGCCGCGACCTGGTCGTAGACCCGCATGAACGAGAGGGGGCCCGACGGCTTGCCGCCACCGGCGAGCTTCTCCCGCTGGCTGCGGAGCGTGGAGAGATCGGTGCCGGTGCCGGACCCGAACTTGAAGAGCATCGCCTCGCTCCGCGCGAGGTCCATGATGTCCTCCATGTTGTCCTTGACGCTCTGGATGAAGCAGGCGCTCCCCTGCGGATACTCGTAGGGGTTGTCGGGCATCACCACGTCGTGCTTGGCGTGATCCCACCGCCAGTTGCAGGGCGCACCCTTGACGCCGTACTGGTGGTAGAGCCCCACGTTGAACCAGACGGGGGAATTGAAGGCGCCGTGCTGATGGACGCAGAGCCACGAGAGATCGCGGTAGAAGTTCTCGCCGTCCTGCTTGGTCTTGAAGTAGCCATCGGCGATGCCCCAGTCGGCGATCGTCCGGGCGACACGATGGACGAGCTGCTTGACGGAGTGCTCACGCTCGGGCGTGTGGATCTCGCCGTAGAAGTACTTGCTCACGACCACGTTGGTGGCCAGCTGGCTCCAGGCGGCCGGGATCTCGCAGGCCGGCTGCTCGAACAGCACCTTGCCATCCTCGCCCTTGATCGCCGCCGTCCGCAGTTCCCACTCGGTGGTGTCGAACGGGCTCTCCGCCTCGACCGGACAGAAGGTCGGCTGGATGCCGAGCGCGACCCGGGCCGGCGGGGACCCCGACGCCGTGACGGGGTGGGTCGCGGGGGTGCCGGCGACCGCTGCGGAGGCGTCGAACGCTGCCATGGGGACTGCTCCTGTGGGGGTGCTTTTCAGGGAAAACGTGGCGGCCGGAGAGCGCCGCTCCAGTGAAGTATACGTCCGTATAGATTTCGTGCCGTCGATCATCGACCGGCGAGTGGCCCCGGCATGAGCCGGGAGAGGGCCGTCCGGGACCGGGTGGGCGATCTGTGAGACTGCAGCTCCGTCTGCGTGCTATCGCAAGATGTTGTGGTGGCCGGTCCGAAGACCCCTTCCTGTGGGCCGGGGCGTGAATGTAGCGTGCTCGTTCGACGAGTCAAGCGGCATTCCGAGGGGGATCAAAACGCCCGGAAAAACATGCCGCCGCGGCTGGTCCGGGCACCACCGGCCACCGTGTCAGAAAACACCCATCGTGGGGGTGGTCGAAAATCGGTTCGCCGGGCCGGTCCAAGCCCGCGAAAATGCCCGAGCCGGGATGCCGTCCCACCGCAAGGTCGCCCCGGCCCCGCCCACTGGAGTTGCCACCGTGCCTTCCCCTTCCCGACCCCCCCTGCACCATCCCACCCTCGACGGCCTGCGGCTGCTCGCCTTCGTCGGCGACGACTACGAGGATCTCGAGCTCTGGTATCCGAAACTCCGACTCGAAGAGGCCGGGGCGCACGTCACCATCGCCGGCTTGTCACAGGGCCACACGTACCACGGCAAGCATGGCTATCCATGCACGGCCGACGCCGCGATCGCCGACATGGAAGCCGCCGACTTCCACGGCGTCGTCCTGCCGGGCGGCTGGATGCCCGACCGTCTTCGCCGGGAGGCGAAGGTGCTCGAGCTCGTCAGAGACATCGCCGCCCGCGGGAAACTCGTCGCGGCCATCTGCCACGGCGGCTGGATCGCCGCCTCGGCCGGCGTCTACCGAGGTGTCCGTGTCACCGGCAGCCCGGGAGTCAGGGACGATCTCGTGAACGCCGGGGCGATCTGGGAGGATGCGGCCGCGGTGGTCGATCGGCACTTCGTCTCGAGCCGCAGACCGGCCGATCTGCCCGCCTTCATGGCCGCCGTCCTCGCAGTGCTTCCCGCGACCGGCACGTGGTAGACTGGGGACATGTCACGAGGACGACCTTCCAACGGCGAAGCCTTGCGAACCCGGATCCGGTCCGCAGGCCTCCGTTGCACGGCGGCACGACTGGCGGTGCTCGAGCACCTCGAGTCGTCGACCGGCCCCCGGACGCACGCCGACGTCTCCGCGGCCCTCGCCGGCCGCGGCTTCGACCGCACCACGATCTATCGGAACCTGACGGAGTTGACCGAGGCGCGGCTCGTGAACCGAGTCGAGCTCGGCGACCACGTCTGGAGGTTCGAGGTCCACCGCGAGAAGGAACACGGCTCCCACGCCCCGGGCCATCCCCACTTCCTGTGCACCACCTGCGGCGAGGTCTCGTGCCTCGACGACGTCCGCGTGGCGATCACGCCGACCGACCGGCCGCGGAGCCGCGGAGCCGCCAAGACGCGAACGGCCGAGGGCCGGAGCGGCATCCACACCGTCACGGAAGTCCTGCTGAAGGGCCGCTGCGAGGACTGCGGCTGACAGACCGCGGGCTCACTTCGGCAGCAGTTCCTTGAGCCGGGTGGTGGCGGCACGACCGATGGGCAGCGGGGCGACGACTTCCCTGAAAAAGATCAGTGTCTGGTCCCGCGACTGCCACTGCATCGAGCGGATGGCGGGCAACTGCACGACCAGCGAGCGGCTGATCCGGCCGAAAGCGCCGGGAGGCAGGATCGATTCCCATTCCGACAGGGTGCGACGGATGATCCAGGGCTTGTGATGCCGTGCCTGGACGCGGGTGTAGTTGCGGAAGGCCTCCACCCAGGCGATGTCCGCGTAGGGCACGGTCTCGACGCCACGGCCGCCGGCAAGCGAGAAGGTGACCGCGTCGGCGGTGTCGCCCGTGGCGTCGTGGGCATCCTCGCTGGGAAGACCGGCCTCACCCCCGGCCGCCGGACGCGCCGCCGGAAACTGCGCTTCGAGGCGGCCGATCGTGATCGCCAGGCGGTCACGGTCGACCGGCTTGAGCACGTAGTCGATCGCCCCCGACCGGAAGGCATCGACGGCGCGGTCCTCGTGCGCCGTCACGAACACGACGCGGCTGGTCGCCGGCACGCTCGCCACGAGGTCGAAGCCGAGCCGGCCGGGCATGTTGATGTCGAGGAAGACGACGTCGGGGGTCCGGCCGACGAGAAAGCGCTCCGCGTCCCCCACGTCCCGCGCGGTGCCGATCACCTCGACGCCGGGAAACGTCTCGAGCAGCGCCGCCAGCCGGTCGATCGCCCGGGGCTCGTCATCCACCAACAGCGCCGTGATCATCTCTGCTCCTCAAAGCCGGCGGCAGCCGCGGGCCGCGTGATCGGAACCCGGATGCGGACCCGCACCCATCCGTCGTCCTCATGATGCCCCACCGACGCCCCCGGGCCCACCAGCAGCCTCAGGCGGCGTTCGAGCGAGTGGAGCCCGGTGCCGGTCGCGTGCCGCCCCCCCGCCGCGACCCAGCGGCCCGTGTTGGCCACCTCCACCACGAGCGCGTCGGCCTCACGGCGGGCCGTGACCTGCACGCGGATCGGCCGCTCCTCCGCCTGGCCGCCGTACTTGATCGCGTTCTCCACGAGCGGCTGCACCATCACCGGAGGCACCACCACACCGCGGGCATCGAGCTCGCAGTCGATGCTCGTCACCAGGCCGTCGCCGAACCGCATGCCCTGGACGGTGAGATACTCCTCGAGGGCGTCGAGTTCCCGCGCCAGCGGTTCGAGCGTGGCGGCGGGCCGGAGCAGGAACCGGAGATAGTTGGCGAGCGCCTGCGTCACCGTGTCGATCGCCTCGGGATCATCGCGGCACGCCATCACCGTGTTGAGTGCGTTGAAGAGAAAGTGGGGGCTGATCTGGCCCTGGAGGTGCTGGAGTTCGTTCCGCAACGCCAGCGACTCGGCCTCCATCGCCCGGAACTCGGTCGAGTTTCGCTCGCGGATCAGCTGGTAGCCGAAGTAGAGCGCACACCAGTTGGCCAGCAGGGTGAGGTTGATCGCCAGACGAGCGACGAGTTCCATCCGCGACGGGGCCGAGGAGGCGATTCCCATCATCCGGTCGACCCACACCATCAGCAGCGTGATCAGGACCGCGGAGAGGATCGCCCCGCCGGCCATGACGCCGATCTTGGAGACCCCGAGCCGCAGAAGCAGCGGCTCCTGTCGCGACAGCCACCGCATCACGGCCGTCGCCACGAAGCAGAGCCCGAGGTGCATCGCGATGGTCGTCAGCGATCCTCCGGCACTCGGGCGAACCACCTCGATCACCACGAGCGACACCGCGAACGCGACGAGCCAGAACACCGCGTGGGCCACCCAGAAGCCGGCCTCGGCCACCGGCCACCGGGACGCGGCGGACGGGCGGCCAGACGGCGAATCGCCCAGCGGTTCCGCGAGTTCGGCGGCCATCGATGACATCGGCGATGCGACCAGAGAACGGGGGGCGGGGCACACGGACCGCCTCCCTACGGTCGCACGCCGCCACCGGCTCGGCAAGGGTCGGGCTCCCGGGAGCCGACCGGAAAGCAGACCCGCCTGGCTGCCCCGGTGGCGGCCGGCCGGGCCTAATACCAGAGGCCGGCACGGACGAGAAACGTGTCGTCCGGCCGGTAGTCCGCGGTGTCGGTGAGGTAATACTCCACCAGTCTCCCCGTGACCCACCCGGTCTCCAGCCGCCAGTTCACGCCGAGGTCGGCCGGCCGCCGCTCCCAGCCGACGAGGAGCCGGTAGTCGTGGTACACGACCACGTCGTTGGCCCCGCCGTCGCGGCGGACCGCCCACTGGTTGCCCCCGAACTCGCCCGCCAGATAGATCCACTGCGCGGCCCGCCGGCTCTCCGCCACCCGCCAGGCGAACCGGGGTCGCGGGAAGATGATCTCGTGCCGCTGGTCGTCGGAGGGTGTCCAGAGCAGGCCGCCCGCCGGCAGCAGATTGACGTCGTAGCGGTCGAGGTAGATCACGCCGGCGACCACCCGCAGGTCCTTTCGCGCCTCCCAGGCCCCGAAGCCATGGCCGGTGATCCGGAAGGCCTGGGGCGTGTCATTGACGAAGTCGCTGTACCAGCCGGGGGCGACCGCGAGGTCGACGCCGAACCGCTCGCCGATCTTGGAGAGCCACCGGGCCTGCAGCCACGACTCATAGAGCTGCGACGGCAGCCCGGGATCGGACGGCCCCGCGACCTCGTCGACGAACGTGGTGCCGAAGCCCGGGGTGACGAGCAGGGGCGACTCGACGGTCGGCGCCGGCATGCCGATCGTCAGGCTCGTCTCGAGGGTGGTGAGGCCGAGTCCGTCGGTGCCGAGCCGCGGCAACTCGGTGAGCGTGAAGATCGCCTGCTGGAGCGGCCCCGGCTTCGCCCCCGGCGGCAGCTTGCGTCCGGCCGGCGGCTCGAACTCCTGCCGCGGCTGCCCCGGCGGCGCGACGTCGTCGAGAAGCAGCGGCTCGGTGAGATCCTGCGGATCGCCGAGGGCGGCGAGGCGGATGCGTTCGAAAAAACCCTGCTCCACCGGCGGCAGGGGCTTCACCGCCTCGGCGGCCGGCAGCGGCTGCGGCTCCGCGGCGGCCAACACTGACGTGAAACCGATCGCGACCGCCGCGATGCAGGCACGCATCAGCCTGCGGCGGCGTGGAACAGCTCCCGCGGCGGGCCGGACGGCGGCCCGACGAGCCCCGGAAACCGACCCGCATGGGTGGGAAGCGGCGAGCATCTCGACGGACGTCTAATACGCCAGCCCCAGGCGGAACATGATCGTCTGCGGAAGATCCACGATCTGCGGCGGCCCGTCGACGTAAAAGAGCTGCCGGTAGAAGACGTAGCCGATCTCGAAGTTGCCCGCGAAGCCCGTCTGTGCCAGCGGCACGAACTCGGTGCCCAGGGCGATGCGGATGTCGTTGTAGTCGAAGGGCGTGATCATGTTGTATCGCGACGTGTCGCGGCGAAACGTCCACGCGCCGCCGCCGTACTCGCCCGAGAGGTAGAGCCACCAGGCGTGCTTCTGGGTACCGGCGAACTTCCACGAAGCCCGCGGCGCCGGAAAGAAGATGTCGTATCGCGAGCGGTCGTTGGGGGTCCAGGTGGCGCCGATCGCGGGCAGGAGCTTCACCTGGTTGCGGTCGAGGTAGATGATGCCCGCCTTGCCCTGCCAGGTGGGCGTGAGCTGCAGCGTGCCGATCGCGCGGCCCATGATGCGCCAGCTCTCCCACACCAGCACGTCCCAGTTGGTGTAGATCCCGACGCGAATGCCGAGCTCCGCGCCCCAGAGGGGGGAGAACCGGGGATTCCAGGCGGCGTCGAGGAACACGTCGTAGGTGCTGGGGGGCAGGTCGGCCCACTGGCTGGACGTGGTCTGCGGACCGTCCCAGAGCTGCAGGCCGAAGCCGGGGGTGATCAGCAGCGGCGCGTGGTTGAGATTGGCGGGCGAGTTGTGGAAGAAAGGCAGCGCGAAGGTCGCCGTCGTGTCGAGTTCGTTGACGCCCACGTTGAGGTCGTTGCCGTCGCCCATCAGGTAGGCCCAGCTGCCCCGCACGCCCTGAAAGACGTGCATCGTCTGCTGCAGGGTCTCGCTCTGCGCGGGGTAGCCCGCTGGAAAGAGCGATGCCTGCTGGGGCGGAGCCTGCGGACCGGCCAGCGACGGGGCGGCGGTGGAGTAGCCCGGATAGCCCGGCTGACCGCCGATCGCCGACGGCGCCCACGTCGATGCCGAGGGGCCGGGCGCGGGAAACACCTGCCCCGACTGCGGGGCGTAGGGATCCCATGTGGGCGGCGGGGGCGAGATCGGCGCCTGGGCGATCCGGTCGAGCGACGAGGTCGCCGGCGGCGGCAGGTACGACGTCTGCGCGGCCGCCGGCCAGCCTGCCACGAGCAGGATCACCCAAACGGCGATCGACGCCACCATCTTCATGCCACGGACGCGCTCCACACCGGCCGCCGGGGCGGCCACGAGCCTGAAAAGTGCCGACCCTTCGGCGCAGAAAGGTCGTGGGGGTACCGCGCCGCGGTGGCGGGAATCAACGCCAGCCGCGGCGTCAGGCTCGCGGTCATCGCGGCCGCTTCGGCGCGAAGCCACCGCGGGGGCGGTGAAGGGCTCCGCATGGGACACCGGGGACGTGCCGCCCCGCCTCGGCTTCCCCCGTTCCCCCGGCTTGCCACCGGGAGCCGGGCGGGCACACGGGGGCCCCCGTGCATCGCGTACACTCCGTGACCTGCGGAGCCCACCCAGTTTTGCGCGGCGACCAGTTGCCTCCGGACCACGATCCGATCGATGTCGAGTGGCTGCGCGCCGCGAGCGGCCTCGAACTCGTGGAGGTGCTCGCCGAGGCGACCTCCACCATGGATCGTGGCCGCGAGATCGCCACCGCGGTGGACTCACCCCTGCCCGCCGCCGTGATCGCTGAACGGCAGACGGCGGGCCGGGGGCGTCGGGGCGCATCGTGGTGGCAGCCGCCCGGCAGTCTCGCGGTGAGCCTGGTGGTCGATGGAGCGGCATGGGGAGGCTCCCCCCGGCCCATCTGGTCGCTCGCCTGCGGCATCGCGCTGGCCGAAACGATCCGCCTGCTCGAGCCGTCCGTGGCGGCGGTGGTTCGCTGGCCGAACGACGTCGAGGTCGGCGGCCGAAAGCTCGCGGGCATCCTCGTTGAGTCCGCGACCGGCGGCCGAAGCGTCTTCGGGATCGGGGTCAACACGACCGGCACGGCGGCCGAGGCGCCGGAACCGCTGCGGCAACGGGTCGCGACGCTGCCCGACCTCACGGGCCGGCCGCTCGCCCGACAGCGACTGCTGGCCGTGCTCGTGCCTCGCCTGCTCGACCTGCTCGCCGCCGACGCGGCGGAAACGGCCGGCCGCTACCGGTCGCTCTGCGGCCTGACCGGGAAGTCCGTGCGGGTGTTCGTGGGCGACGCCATCCACGAGGGCACCTGCCGTGGCGTGGCCGACGACGGCGGCCTCGTGGTGGCCACCGCCGCGGGCGAGGTCGTGATCCACTCCGGCAGCCTCACGCCCCCGGGGAGCGAGTGGCGCGGCGGACAGGGCTAGGGCGGCGGCGGGCGGCCGACAGGGCCACCACGCAGAGTTCCCGGCCGCCCGTCGAGAGCTGGCGGGCCCGGGGCTCGTAGCCCCACGCTCGAAAGGCGTCGAGCCAGCCGGGAAGTTCCGACCCCCGCGACCACTCGGGGAGCTTGAGGGTCGCGATCACGCCGCGCGGCAGGCACGTCCCGGCTTCGAGCAGGCGGCCGAGGGCGGCCATGGTGCTCGTGGGGTCGATGTTCATGTCGGCGAGCAGCCAGTCGAATCCCCTGAATCGCCTGAGGGGCACCTCGCGGGCCCGCATCCGCCACTGCTCGAATCGCGCATCCGCCAGGACCGACGCGTCGACGGCCGCGGCGTCGACGCCGACCACGTGGAGCCCCGCCTCGAGGAGCCGCTGGCAGGCACCTCCCGGAGCGGCGCCGAGTTCGAGGGCCCGCTGACCAGGCTCGAGCGTCACGCCGAAGGAGGCGATCGCCTCGTCGAGTTTCAGCCACGCGCGAGAGACGGCGGCCTCGGGCACCCCGCGCGGATAGACACCGCCTGGCCACCTGCTCGCCGGGGCGCCGGCCCGATGCCAGCCGATCCACCAGCGATCGGGCGAGTCGAGCACGCAGTCGAGCACGAGGTCGCCGGACCGCGTCACCTGGTCGGTGCCCACCGCCACGCCGCAGGCGGCGGAGACCGCGAGGCGGATGTCGGCGACGGGCGCGTCGACACGCTCATCCCGCCTCCAGACGTGCACCGCATCCCAGGTGCAGCCCGCGACGGTGTCGGCAGCCTTGGCGGCGAGGTCGGACACCGTAGGACCGGTCACCTGACCGAGCGAGCGAACGACCGTGTGGGCGAAGACAAGGTCGGGCCAGAAGTCGTCGGGCGGATCGAAGGTCTCCGGCCCGATGCGGAACGTGGCCAGCCCCCGCCGCCAGGCGGCACGCAAGAATGCCGGCAGCACCTCGGCCTGACGGCCGGCCAGGGCGGCCTCCGCCCCGGGATGGCACGGGCAGAGAATGAAACCGCCCCGGGAGGCTGACGGCCCGCGATTCGAGTGGTGGCGGGGCGGGTGCGACACGGGCATGCACCGGATCGTACCACCGGAACGAATCAGGCCGGCCCGGGCGCCCAAGGGCCCGGGCCGGCCTTTCTCGTCTGAGCGTGGACGCCCCGGACTTCCGGATCAGGGGGCGAACCCCCGTCACGCGACAGGCCGGAGCGAAGGGAAGCAGGTCGCCGAGGCGACCCGCCGGATCCCGGAAAGGGATCCCGGCGTCGAATCCGCGCCGAAGCGACACCCTCGGGGAGACCCCGAGTGCGAAGCCTCGACGTCAGATTCAGCCGTGGCCCTTCTTCTTCTTGGCGACCTTCTTGGCAGCCTTCTTCTTCTTCTTGGCCATGGAAATGGCTCCTATCCACGAGCACCCGAGCATGGTTCTCACATCCGCTCCCCCGGATGCTCTGAGAGGGGAGAGGACGACGTTTCGATGTGGTGCAACGGTGATCACTCACCATCGACCCCGCACCGATGAAGGAGTTGTGGATGATGGCCGGGAAAACTGTCAAGAGAACTTCCGGGAAAAATTCCTTTTTTTTCACCGATGGTGCGCGACGACGAAGCCCCGCAGGGGAGCGCCGCGCTGGTGACGGCGCGTGATCAGGTCGCCGCGCGGTCGTCCGCGAGTCGCCGCGACACCCACTCCATCAGCATCGAGACCTGCGCGGCGAACGACTGTTCCTGCACACCGACGGGGCTCTTGAAGAAGCAGGCGAGCCACTCGAGCGCACCGCTTTCGCCCCCGCGCCGGGCCCGCTCCACGAGCCGCACGAGGTCGAGCACCAGCGGCGCCGCAAGGATCGAGTCGCAGCCCTGCCAGGTGAACTGGAGGGTCATCGGCGTGCCGAGGAAGCCCTTGAAGTGGACGTGGTCCCAGGCCGTCTTCCAGTCGCCGAGGCTCTCGATGTACTCGATCGAGACGTGCGTCTGGGGCGGATAGCCGAGGATGGCGGCGAGGAGATGGTCCTTGCTCTTCACCTTCGCGGCCTTGTTCCGGGGATCGTCGAGCACCTTGCCGTCCATGTTGCCGAAGATGTTGTGGCCCACCCAGCTCATCACCTGGAGGTTGCGGGCGGCGAACATCGGGGCCAGCACGCTCTTGAGGAGGGTCTCGCCGGTCTTGCCGTCGCAGCCGGCATGGGCGACGCCGCGGTCGCGGGCCAGGTCCTGCAGGCAGGCGGGCGGCGCCCCGGTGGACGGGGTGAAGTTGATGTAGCTGGCCCCCGCCTCGGCCGCCGCCAGGAAATAGAGGCTGCTCGAGGGCAGCGGGCAGCGGTCGGCGTCGTCGAGCAGCGGCTCGAGCTCGGCGAAGTCGCGGGGGATCGGCAGGGCCGGCGGCGGCTCGGTGGAGGCGACGTTGACGACGACGACGTGGTCGAGCCGCTCGGCAGCGGCGAACGATGCGATGTCGTGCCGAACCCGCGCGATGGCGGCCCGGGGTGTTTCCACGACCGCCACGGCCGCGGGGTCGGCGAGGCTCCGGATGCGGTCCCCTGATGCGACGAGCGTGCCGGGCC
Organism: uncultured Planctomycetaceae bacterium; assembly: GCA_903831155.1. GTDB lineage: Bacteria > Planctomycetota > Planctomycetia > Pirellulales > UBA1268 > QWPN01. The sequence continues at coordinate 13,897 of CAIKWU010000483.1, forward strand.
GCAGCCGCGGCTCGACCTCGGCGAAGAAGGGGGCGGCGGCGTCGATCAGGTCGGGCGGAATCGCGCGGCTCTCGCTCCACATCCGCCGCGCCTCGTCGCCGAGCCGACCGGCACGGATGTCGTGACCGCCGACCACGAGGTCGTCGAAGCCGACGAGGCCGAGCCGCGCGAACGGCTCCGTCTCGGTGAGAAGCCCGACGGGTTCGATCGCACCCCGGCGGAGCGCCGCCAGGCCCGTCATCATCGTCGTGGCCACGCCCCCCTTCGCGCCGATGAGCCAGACACCGACGCGACGCGCGGCCATGGAAGAACTCCGGAAGGAGGGATGCGTCGGCTGGGAAACGACCGAACGGGTGGTATCATTCGATGCCCTCAGATGGGCGTCAAGCGACCGCGATTCAACGGGTTCCTCCGCGGCGCCACCCCACCTTTCCCGAGAACCCGCAGCGGAGAGTTTCGGCCGCCATGGAGTCGAAGAGCCTCGCCACCGCCCGCCGCATGCGGGCCCTCGAGCCGTCCGCCACGCTGGCGATGGCCGCCCGTGCGTCCGCGATGACCGCGTCGGGCATCGACGTCATCGACCTCTCGGTCGGCGAGCCCGACTTCCCCACGCCCGCCCACATCTGCCGGGCGGCCGAGGAGGCGATCCGCGCCGGCAAGACGAAGTACACGCCCGCCGCCGGCATCCCCCAGCTGAAGAAGGCCGTGGCCGACGACTATTCCCGCCGCACCGGTCTCGCGATCACGCCGGCACAGGTGGTGGTTTCCAACGGCGCCAAGCATTCGCTGCACAACGTCTTCACCGCCGTCCTCGACGAGGGGGACGAGGTGATCGTGCCCACACCCTACTGGGTCAGCTACGCCGAGCTGATCAAGCTCGCCGGGGCGAAGCCGGTGCTCCTCGAGACCCGCATCGAGGACGACTTCAAGCTCCACGCCGACGCCCTCCGGGCGGCGGTCACCCCCAAGACGCGGATGCTCCTGCTCTGCTCGCCGAGCAATCCCACCGGCGTGGTCTACACGGCCGCCGAACTCGGGGCCCTCGCCGACGTGGCGATCGAGCGGGACCTCGCCGTGGTGGCCGACGAGATCTACGACCAGCTCGTCTTCGACGGGCGGCCCAGCGTCTCGTTTCCCACGCTGCGGCCCGGGCTCGCCGACCGCACGGTCGTGGTGGCGGGCGTGAGCAAGACCTACTCCATGACCGGCTGGCGGATCGGCTGGACGATCGCGCCGGAGCCGCTCTCCAAGGCGATCGGCAACCTCCAGAGCCAGGAGACGAGCAACCCCTGCAGCGTGAGCCAGCACGCGGCGGTGGCGGCCCTCACGGGCCCCCAGGAGTGCGTGGCCGAGATGCTGCGGGCGTTCGAGAAGCGTCGCGACCTCGTCGCGGGCCGGCTGAAGGCCATGTCCGGCGTGCGGATTCCCGAGATCGGCGGGGCGTTCTACGCCTTCTTCGACATCCGCGAGCCCCTGAAGCGGATGGCAGGAAAGGGCATCGCCACGAGCATGCAGTGGAGCGAGACGCTCCTGGAGAAGCACCACGTCGCGCTCGTGGCCGGCAGCGCGTTCGGTGCCGAGGGCTTCGTGCGGATGTCGTTCGCGGCTTCCGAGGAGAAGCTCTCGGCGGGACTCGACCGCATCGCGGCCTTCCTCGACGCCGGCTGACGATCCACGAGGCCCGCACGCCATGGCCGAGTCGTCGCGAGCGGACGGCGGGATCTACCTCGACCATGCTGCCGCCACACCGCTTCGCCCGGACGTGGACGACGCGATGCGCGAGGCGGCACGAACGGCCTTCGCCAACGCCTCGAGCCCGCACGCCCTCGGACGCCGGGCTCGGCAGCTGCTGGAGGACTCCCGGGAACGGATCCTCGCCGCTCTCGGGGGTCTCGCGACCGGCCGGCACCGTGACCGGCTGGTGTTCACGAGCGGAGCCACGGAGGCCAACCGGCTGGGCGTGCTGGGCCGCAGCGGCCCTCCCGGCGTCATCGCCTGGTCCGCCCGTGACCATGCCGGCGTGGCCACCGCCGCGGAGGAGCTCGTCCGCCGGGGCTGGCGGCCGCGGCGACTCGAGGTGGACCGTCTGGGCTCGGTGGCTGATGCCGCGGACGCCCTGGCCGCCGGACTGCCCGCCGACACGACGGCGGTGATCTGCCTCACGACCGCCTGTGGCCAGACGGGCACGGTCGATCCACCCTGCCCAGCGGTCGCGCGCCACCCGCAGATCGATCTCCACATCGACCACACGCAGGCCTTCGCCTGGGACGATCCTCCCATCCGCGACGTGCGTGCCGCGACGCTCACCATCGCCCCGCACAAGTTCGGCGGGCCCAGGGGCATCGCAGGGCTGGTGGTTCGGGGTGTTATGGCCCTCGAACCCCTGCAGCCGGGACCGCAGGAGCTCGGGATACGCGGAGGCACCGAGTCGGTCGCCCTGGCGGTCGGATTCGCGCGAGCTGTCGAGGCCACCGTCGCTGAACGGGCCGCGGCCGTCGCCACGGTGACCAGGCTGCGGAACCGCCTTGAAGTCGGCCTCCTCGCGGCGGCCTCGGCCGCAGGACTCGAGGGGCTGATCGTCGGCGGCGAGGCTCCGCGGGCGCCGCACGTCACGACGATCGCCATCGCCGGCATCGACCGGCAGTCGCTCGTGATGGCAGCCGATCTCGAGGGCGTCTGCCTGGCGACAGGCACCGCCTGTGCCAGCGGTTCCAGCGAGCCGGCGGCGGCCGTCGAGGCACTCGGCCTTCCGGCCTGGGTCGCCCGCTCCGCCTTTCGCGCGAGCCTCGCCACGACGACGACCGATGACGACGTCGATGAGGCGGTGCGGAGAATGGCCTTCGTCTTTCGCGGCATCGCCGGGGGCGGTCTTCAACGATCCGCGGGGCCGCGTTAGCCTGACCCGTGGGAGTCGTCGCGGCAGGGACGCCGGGGGCCGTTCGCACCTCTGGTCGGTCACTCCGTTTCCATGCCACCGCCACGTCGCCCGCACCCGAACAACGCCGTCCCGGCGGCGAGCCTGGCCCGGGCCGCCCTGACCGCGGTCCTCTCCGGAAAAAGCCCCACCCCGGCGGCACGACTCGTCGTCATCGTGTCCGCCGGCGGCGAGCGGCTCCTGCACGACCTCGGTCGGGACGTGCACGAGGCCAGGCACCTCGCCCGGCGTCTCGCGCTGGCCGAGGCTCGGGGCACGCTGGATCGGCTGCGGCACGACCTCACGGCGGCTGGTTGGCTGATGATCGCCGCCGTCGACAGGATCGGCCGGCCGGCCCGCCAGCGGGTCATCGCCGCCCTTCTCGACGCCGTGGTCGATCAGGGAGGCATGGCATGTGTCACGCTCACAGTCCCACCCACCGCCGCGGGTCTCCACCCTGCGCTTGAATCCCGGCTGGTGTCGGGGCTCGTGGTGACGGTGCCCACGGGACCAAAGCCGATGGCGGCCGGTGGCGGCCGGTGCTCACTGCAGGCCGTGATCCGCACGACCGCACGGCTCCAGGGCGTGCCCGTCGCCCAGTTGGTCGGCCATGACCGGCATCGCAGCCTCGCCCGCAGCCGGGGGATCGCTATGTACGTGGCCCGTGCCTGCACGGGCACGAGCCTCGCGGCAATCGGGCTGGCCTTCGGGGGACGTGATCACACCACGGCGATGCGGAGCGTGCGGGCCGTCGAGACACATCTTGCCACCGACCCCACCCTTGCCACCGACGTTCGCGACGTCCTCACGGCCCTCGGACTGACCACGCACGAGGCCAGGCCTGCATGACCGGGCGCATGTCAACTCGTTGTCGGCTCAGCGGCGGCGAACCGCCATCCGCTCCGGCGACGGTTCCGTGGCCCGCCACCCGACTGCGCCTGACGCCCGGTACGACCCTTCGCATCCTCGTCTCCCACCCATCTCCATGACTGCAGCGGCATGATCTCGACGACGAACCCACATTCGCCCGTCAGGTTGTGCACCATGCCAGACTGCTGCCAGACACACCTTGCAACCCATGTTTTCAGGTCCGTGATCACCGCAGACCTGCCGCGCACCACGCCAACGCGTGCGTGCGTTATTCCTCATACCGCTTCCTGGTTTCTGGTGCTGGATTCCCTTTTTCCATAAAGAACGGAAGCAGCCAAGAAACCCGGTCGCGAGGGGGCACTTCACGGGGTTGCGGGGGCATTCCAGCGAGGCGTTTTTCGGGTACATTAAAGGGTTTCCCAGCCAGGCTCATCGGGTTTCCAGGAACGCAGTTGCCGATGAAGATTCGCTGCCCCAAGGAATCGCTGCTCGCAGCCCTGCAAAGCGCGTCGGCGGTGGTGCCCTCGAGGTCCCCAAAACCGGTTCTCACCAACGTCAAGATCGAGGCCACGAACGAGGGTGTCGTGCTCTCCGCGACCGACCTCGAGGTCGGGATCCGAGTCGAGGTCGACGGGGTCGAGGTGGCATCGCCGGGAGCGGTGCTCCTGCCGAGCGGGCGGCTGATGGCGATCGTTCGCGAAACGCCGGCCGGGACCACCTTCGAGATCGCCACCGACGGCACCGCCGCGATGGTGAAGGCACCCCGAAGCGAGTTCCGCCTGCCTGCCGAGGATGCGGTCGAGTTCCCGGCGATCCCGACGTTTCCGGAAGGCGGGGTGTTCGAGGTTGCCACGCCGCTGATGAGGGAACTCGTCCGCCGAACCGTGTTTGCCACGGACAACGAGTCGAGTCGCTACGCGCTCGGCGGCGTGCTCCTGGAGTTCACGCCGAACAGCGTGATCGCCGTGGGGACCGACGGCCGCCGGCTGGCGAAGATGCAGGGGCCGGCCGAGTCCCGGTCCGGGGCGTCGGCCGATGTGCCCCCCATCGTGCCGTCTCGGGCCATGCAACTCATCGAGCGGTGTCTTGGGGGTGCCGACCAGCCGGTGCACGTCGCCGTCCGCGGCAGTGAGATCCTCGTCAGGACTGCCGGCACGACGATCTCCGCGCGGCTCGTCGATGGGCGGTTTCCCCGGTGGCGAGACGTGTTTCCGGAGCGTCCTGACGCGGTCCGCATTCAGAGCGTCGCCGGCCCGCTGCTGGCGGCCGTCCGTCAGGCGGCGATCGTCACCAGTGAGCAGTCGAAGGGGGTCGATTTCTCGTTCGAACCCGGGCAACTGGTGCTGGCCGGGAGGTCGGCGGAGAGCGGCGAGAGCCGGGTCGAACTCCCGATCGACCACTCGGGTGCCACGGTCCGCATCAAACTCGATCCCCGGTTCATGTCCGACTTTCTCAGGGTGCTCGATCCGGCGGCCGCGGTGACCGTGGAGCTGACCGATGCCCAGAGCGCCTGCGTCTGCAGCACGGACGACGGCTACGGCTATGTCATCATGCCGCTGGCGGCCGATTAGCGTGGGCGGCGGCGTTCTCATGGCTGCGAATCACCGTCGTCGGGAGACCCCTGCCGGACCCGTGTCGATCGGGCGTGTCGTCGCCAGGCTGATGTCGCGAACCGGCTACGACCGGGAGCAGGCGACCTCCGCCCTCGAGGCGGCCTGGAGTGACGTCGTTCCCGAGCCGCTCCGGTCGGCGTCGCGGCCGGGCCTCGTCCGCCGTGGCGTGCTCGAGGTGTTCGTCAGCCACTCGGCCCACGTGCAGGAGTTCGGCTTCCAGAAGCAGTCGATCGTGTCGCGGCTCCGCACCGCCCTGCCGGCGGCGGGCATCTCCGACATCCGTTGCCGAATCCAGCCCGACGCCGGCGGCACGACCTGATCATCATTGCATTTCGACCGGAGAATCCCATGGCAGACAAGACCCAGCAGGACTACACGTCGGCCGATCTCAAGCACCTCTCGGACCGCGAGCACGTCCGCGAGCGGTTCGGCATGTACATCGGCGACAACACCGCCCGCGGCCTGCACCATCTCGTCTACGAGGTGGTCGACAACTCGATCGACGAGTGCATGGCGGGCTACGCCAAGCACGTGAGTGTGACGGTCAACGTCGACGGCAGCGTGACGGTCGAGGACGACGGCCGCGGCATCCCGACCGACCGCCACCCGCAGCTCTCCGAGGAGATGGAGCGGGACGTCTCGACCCTCGAGGGGGTGATGACGGTCCTCAAGTTCGGCGGCAAGTTCGAGAAGGGGGCCTACCAGACCTCCGGCGGCCTCCACGGCGTCGGCGTGACGGTCGTCAACTTCCTCTCGGAGTGGTGCGAGGTCGAGGTCTCCCGCGAGGGCCACGTCTGGCAGCAGGAGTATCAGCGGGGCGAGCCGACCGGTCCGGTGCGGAAGATGGGCACCACCACGCGGAACGGCACCAAGACCACCTTCAAGCCCGATCCGCAGATCTTCCCGCAGACGAAGTTTTCCTGGGACATCCTCTCGCGGCGGCTCCGCGAACTCGCCTTCCTCAACTCCGGCGTGCGGATCACCTTCACCGACGCCGCCAGCGGCAACACCGAATCCTACTTCTACGAGCGGGGCGTGGAGGAGTTCGTCGAGCACCTCAACAAGGCGAGCGACGCGATCCACGCCGACGTGATCACGATCAAGGGCTCGGGCGAGGGCGTGAGCTGGGACATCGCCCTGCAGTACACCGGCGAGTACACCGAGAGCCTGCACAGCTACGTCAACAACATCTCGACCACCGAGGGGGGCACGCACGTCTCGGGCTTCCGCTCGGCCCTCACGCGGGCCCTCAATGCCTACGGCAAGAAGACGGGCATCTACAAGGATCTCGTGCCCACCGGCGAGGACGTTCGCGAAGGGCTCACCGCCGTGATCAGCGTCCGCGTGCCCCACCCGCAGTTCGAGGGCCAGACCAAGACCAAACTCGGCAACGGCGAGGTCGAGGGGATCATCAACTCCGCGGTCGGCGACTTCCTCTCCAAGTACCTCGAGGAGAATCCCAAGAGCGCCAAGGCGATCGTCCAGAAGGGCGTGCTCGCCGCCGAGGCCCGCGAGGCCGCCAAGAAGGCGAAGCAGCTGCTCCGTGAGCGAAAGGGCGCCCTCTCCGGAGGCGGCCTGCCGGGCAAGCTCCGCGACTGCACGAGCCGCGACGTCGAGAGGTGCGAGCTCTACCTCGTCGAGGGTGACTCCGCCGGTGGCTCGGCCGAGGGCGGCCGGCACCGTGAGTATCAGGCGATCCTGCCCCTCCGCGGCAAGATCATCAACGCCTACAAGAGCCGCGACGACAAGGTGCTCGCCAACGAGGAGGTCCGGAGCGTGATCTCGGCGATCGGCGCCGGGATCGGCGACGAGGCCGACCTCTCCAAGCGGCGGTACGACAAGGTCGTGATCATGACCGACGCCGACGTCGACGGCTCGCACATCCGCACGCTCCTGCTCACCTTCTTCTACCGCCAGATGTACCGGCTGGTGGCCGAGGGCCACGTCTACGTGGCCCAGCCCCCGTTGTTCCGCGTCCGCTCGAAGAAGACCGTCTACTACGTGCAGACCGAGGAGGAGATGAAGAATCAGCTCCTCGATCAGGGCCTCGGCGAGGGCGTGTTCCTGCCGGGGGGCGGCCGCGAGATCGCTGGCGACGAGATGCAGAAGCTCTGCCGCACGCTCTCCGGGCTCGAGGACGCGCTGGTGGCGCTCGAGAAGCGGGGGGTGAGCCTCCGCGACCACGCCCACCGCCGCGACGCGGCCACCGGCAAGCTGCCGATGTACCACGTCTACTTTGGCGTCGAGGAGCACTGGTTCACCAGCCGCGACCAGCTCGAGGCCTTCGTGAAGGGCAAGGAGAAGGCCGCCGGAGGCGAACTCGCGGTGGGCCGGGTCGAGGAGGCGCAGGCCGCCGGCGACACCACCCCCGGCACGGCCCATGACACCGGGCACGACCAGCTCGTTGTCGTCGATCTCCACGAGGTTCGCAGCATCAATGCCGGTCTCAAGGAGCTCGAGGCGATGGGCTTCGGGATCGAGTCACTCCTCCCCGAGGACCGCACCGGCAGCGAGACGGCCCGCTACACGCTCCGCCGCGGCGAGAACGAGATCGGCCTCGAGGATCTCCGCGGCCTCCTCACCGCGGTGCGGCGGGCGGGCGAGAAGGGCCTCTCGATCACCCGCTTCAAGGGTCTCGGCGAAATGAACGCCGAGGAGCTCCGCGACACGACGCTCGATCCCGCCAACCGCACGCTCCTGCGGGTGACGATGTCGGACGCCGCTGCGGCCGACGACCTGTTCCGCGTGCTCATGGGCGAGAAGGTGGAGCCGCGTCGCGAATTCATCGAGAAGCACGCCCTCGACGTCAAGAACCTCGACGTCTGAGACGGGTTTTCCATGAGCCCCGAGCGGCTGGGTGTCCAAGCCCACCGCCGTGAGGCGTGGGGCGAATCACCACCAGGCGATGTGTTGTGCGTGGCGCGCCCCCGGCCTCGCGGCCGGTCGGCTGGCATGTGCCCCGCACTCCAACGCGAGGATGCTGCGCGGGACTGCCGGAGCCCGTAGCGAGCGTCCGGCGCAGGGCTTTGGCAGCCCCTCGTCACACGCAGGAGTCTGGAGAACTCAGGCGCCCGGGCGGCGGAAGTGGCGGTAGGCCTGGAGCACGTCGTGGAGATCCGACGAGATCGTGATCTCGTCGTCGGCGAAGTCGGAGAGCCAGGTCCGGTTGCTGGCGACGGCGTCGGCCAGCAGCGGCAGGATCTCGCCGAGCGTCACCCGCACGCCCTCGTCGGCCCGCTCCTCGACCGCCGCGAACTCGCTGCGGACCTTGAGATCGGGCTCGGTGTAGACCCGCAACTGTCGCATCGCCATGGGCACTCTCCCTTGCCGTGGGCATCGCGAAGGCGGCGAACGGGCACGGGCCCGACCGTCATCCTGACGGGCAACCGCTCTTCACCCCTTTCATCGGCAGGTGGGGCCGTCAGGGTTTGGCCGATTTCCCTGCCTGCACGGAATGAGAGGCTCAAGGCCGGGGGGCGATGAGAAACTGGAGCGGCTGGGAAAAGATGGCGGGGGTCTACGCCTTCGCTGCGGACTGGTGCCCTGCCACCCGGCCGGCCCGGAACGCCTCGCCAATGCTCTTGGGCACGAGGGCCTCGGCCTGGAGCAGCCGCGCCCGGTTCTCGGCCGTCGAGGCCTTCATCTCCTGCTCGCGGGCGATCGCCACGCTCCGCCGCTCCTCGGCTTTCGCCCGGGCCACGCGGGTGTCGGCCTCGGCCTGGTCGGCCTGGAGGCGGGCACCGATGTTCTCCCCCACCTCGATGTCGGCGATGTCGATCGACACGATCTGAAACGCCGTCTGGGCGTCGAGGCCGCGCTGCAGCACAGCCTTCGAGATCGTGTCGGGATGCTCCATCACCTCGAAGTGGCTCTCGGATGAGCCGATCGACGTGATGATGCCCTCGCCGACCCGCGCGATGATCGTCTCCTCGGTCGCGCCGCCAATGAGCTGCTGGAGATTCGTCCGCACCGTCACGCGGGCCTTGATCTTGAGCTCGACGCCGTTCTTGGCGACGGCCGAGAGGGTCGACTTTCCGCTGGCGCTGTCGGGGCAGTCGATCACCTTGGGGTTGACGCTCGTCTGCACCGCGTCGAGCACGTCGCGGCCGGCGATGTCGATCGCGCAGGCCCGGTCGAAGTCGAGGTCGAGATCGGCCCGCTGGGCCGCGATCAGCGCGCGGATCACGCGGGGCACGTCGCCGCCGGCGAGGTAGTGGGCTTCGAGCCGCCGGGCCGTGATGTCGGGCCCGAGGCCGGCCTGCGTCGCCATGATCCTGGCCTGCACGATCGTCCTCGCATTGACCTTGCGGAGGCTCATGCCGAGCAGCTCCATGAAGGTCACGCGGGCCTTCGACCAGTAGGCCTGGAACCAGAGTTGGCCGTAGTTGAAGACGAGCAGCAGCATCGTCAGCACGACGATGCCCAGGAGGATCGAGGCGCCCACGAGCAGTTCGGCGGGCGTGCCGGCGGGACGGGGGTTCACGGTCGGGCGCTCCTGGCGGTGAAGGTCTTCGGAAAGCCGCTCAAGCCTAGTTCGCCGTTTCGGCCCGGCAAAAACCCCCACGATTTGCCGCCTACGCGTCGATCCAGCCGCCCCCGAGGAGGCGGTCGCCGGCGTAGCAGACCGCCGGCTGGCCCGGGGAGATCGGCCTCGGGGAGCATTCCGGCCCGGCCGTGAATCGGGCTGTGAAGCGGTCGGGACCCAGCGGCGTGACCACCGCCGGGGCGGCGGCCCGCTGGGCGCGGCACTGCACGAGGCACTCGAAGGGCTCCGTCGGCAGCGGCACGAGCCACGTCGCCTGCCCGGCGACGAGGTGGGTCTGTGGCACCTCCGCTCGCGGCCCCACCACCACCCGGCAGGTGTCGGGCTCGATGCGGATCACGTACAGCGGCGTGCCGACGGCGATGCCGAGGCCCTGCCGCTGGCCGACCGTGAAGTGCTCGATGCCGGGATGACGGCCGAGCACCCGCCCGGAGGAATCGACGATCTCGCCGGCGCGCGAGCCCCCGAGCAGGTGGGCGACGAGCCGGGCGTGCTCTCCGGGGGCGACGAAGCAGATCTCCTGGCTGTCGGGCTTGTCGGCCGTGACGAGGCCGAGCCCGCCCGCCCGCCTGCGGACGTCGGCCTTCTCGAGATCGCCGACCGGCAGCAGCATCCGCCGCAGCCGCTCCGGCCGCACGTCGAAGAGCACGTACGACTGGTCGCGGGCCGCGTCGCGGCCTCGGCGGAGCACGGGGCCGGCGGCCGACTGCCCGAGTCGGGCATAGTGGCCGGTGGCCACCCATTCCGCGCCGATCGCGTCGGCGTGCTCGAAGAGCCTCCCGAACTTGATCCAGGCGTTGCAGCGCACGCAGGGATTCGGAGTCCGGCCGCGGCCGTAGCCCGTTGCGAACTCCTCGATCACCCGCCCGAAGTCGGCCGTGAGATCGAGGGCGTAGAGCGGGATGCCGAGCCGATCGGCCACCCGGCGGGCGTCGAGGGCGTCGGTGGGGCTGCAGCAGCCCTGATGGCCAGTCCGTGGCGCGACGATCGCCAGCGGATCATCCGTGGCTGCCGGCGGGAGCGCCGGGGCGGTGTGCCGCATGAACACGCCGACGCAATCGTAGCCGGCCTCGACGAGCAGCGCTGCGGCGACGCTCGAATCGACGCCCCCCGACATCGCCACGATGACGCGGCGGCCCATCTCAGTAGACGATCACGCTCTCGACCCGGTGCGGCGCGAGTCGCTCGCGGCCCCCGAGCGGCGCGATCTCCACCAGGAACGACGCCCCCACCACGTGGCCTCCGCCCGCCTCGATGAGCTTCATGCAGGCGGCGGCCGTGCCACCGGTCGCGAGCACGTCGTCCACCACCAGCACCCGCGATCCCTCGGCCAGCACCCCCTTGTGCATCTCCAGGCGGTCGCGGCCGTATTCGAGATCGTATTCGTGCGAGATCGTGTCGGCCGGAAGTTTGCCCGGCTTTCGCACCGGGATCACGCCCACGCCCAGTTCGAGGGCCAGGGGGCCGGCGAACAGGAAGCCGCGGGCCTCGACCGCCGCGATCGCCGTCACCCCGGCCGACCGCCATGGTTCGGCCAGCGCCAGGATCGACGCCGCCAACGCCGCCGCATCGGCGAGCAGGGGCGTGATGTCGCGGAACAGGATCCCGGGCTTCGGGAAGTCGGGAATCGGGCGGATGTGGCGGGCGAGGTCCATGCGCACAGTCTCCGGCCTCAGGCACCGTGACGCAACTGGATCTTCGCCCGCGGGGCTCCGTCGATCTCCATCGCGAGGGAGGCGAGCGTCTCCGACTCGATCTGCCGGACCCGCTCCCGGGTCAGCCCCAGCACGGCGCCGATCTCCTTGAGCGTCATCGGCTCGCCGCCGTTGAGGCCGAAGCGGAGCTTGATGATCGTGCCGGCACGCTGGTCCAGTTCGTCGATCCTGCGGAGGACGTGCCGGAGCGTGTCGTGGTCGAGCAGCACCTCGGCCGGACAGCGGGCGTTGTCGTCACGGACGAGCTCGCCGAGCGACCAGCCCCCTTCCGTCGGTTCGGTGTGGGCGGAGGACTGGTGGACGTGGATCGCCTTTTTGATGATCGGCAGCTTCTTGCGGGCGAGGCCGAGGCTCCTCGCCACCTCCTCGGGGGTCGGCACGCGGCCGAGGGTGTCGCTGAGCCGGGCCGTCGCCCGGCGCCACTTGGAGAGGATCTCGACCATGTACGCGGGGATGCGGATCGTCTTGCCGGAGTTGATCAGCGCCCGCTTGATCGACTGCTTGATCCAGTAGCTGGCGTAGGTGCTGAACCGGGTGCCGATCGTCGGGTCGAAGCCCTCCACGGCCCGCAGCAGGCCGAGGTTGCCCTCCTCGATGAGGTCGGGGAGCGGCAGGCCACGGTTGGCGTAGCCCCGGGCGATGTTGACCACCAGCCGGAGATTGGCCCGCACCATGTGGTCACGGGCGAGTGCGTCGCCGTTGGCGATGGCCGTCGCGAGCCGCTTCTCGTCATCCGCCGTGAGGAGCGGCGTCTCGTTGATGTCGCGCAGGTACGTCTCCAGCGGGTTTTGGACGGCGGTGGAGGGCGACTTGCGGCGTGGGGACGGCATGGGCGGAGTGGGTTCGTTGAGTTGGCGGTGAAGACTGCGCCGCGGACGAGGCGGGACTCGTGCCCGCGACGGCGATGCCGGAGACGACCGGCACAGCGAAAGGTATCGGCGGCGGTCGGCGACAACTGCACAAGCCTGACGGTCCGGGCGCACCGTGCGGCTCGTGCCGATCTCGCCGGAGATGCCGTCGGCGACGCCTCGCGAATCAATCCTCGTGTCGCCGCGTCACCGGGCCGAGCGTCCGGTCGAGGAACTCCACGAGTGCTCCGCCTGACGGCGTCCCCCGGGCCGGCGCGAGCCCGTCGGCCGTGGCGTCGAGCACGACGAACGCCGAGTCGACCCCGGCGACCTGGAGGGCCGCATCGAGACGCCTCCCCTGCTCCGCGGAGATGCCGTCGCCGCGGGAGCCATGCACGATCAGGGCGGGAGGGTCGTCGGGCGTCACGTGCACGAGCGGGCTCGCCTTCTGCGCAGCCTCGCGAAACTCGGGCAGCGGCCCGCCGACGAGACGGCTTGCGGCGGATCCTGCGCGGTCGTGCGAGCCGCCGAGCGAGGGCAGGTGCGTCGGGGCGTCGAACACCGCGACCGCCGCCACGTCATTGGCGTCGGTGTCCGCATCGTCGGTGCTCGCCTCGCGGATCGGACCGTGGTCCGATGGATCGAAGGCCACCAGCGCCGCGAGCTGGCCGCCGGCACCCAGGCCCGCCACGCAGACCCGTGACGGATCGATGCCCCAGGTGGCCGCGTCGGTGGCGATCGACACGATCGCCGCCCGGCAGTCGTCGAGCTGCGCCGGAAAGACGGCCGCGTCGCTCAGGCGGTAGTCGATGCTCGCGACGGCGAACCCCTGTTCGACCAGCCAGGTGATCGGACAGTCGGCCTTGCTGCCGGTCCGCCAGTCGGGTCCGTGAATCCAGACGACCAGCGGAAGCCCGCCGCCGCTGCAGCCTTCGGGAAGGTAGAGGTCGAACCGCTGCCATGGCTGTGCACCGTAGGGCTGGTCGCGATGCGCAATCGCCCTGACCGCGGGGGCCGGCTCGCCGGCAACCGGCTCGGGCGCCGGCTCCACGATCGGCTCGGTGGTCGGCCCGGTGGTCGGCCCGGTGGGCCTGGGTGCCGTCGGCTCCATCTCGACGCGTCGCAGGCTCCGCCGGAGAGCTCTTCGGCTGGTGCGACGCGACGCGGACGGCTCGACCGGCAGCGGCTCATCGGCCGCCGGCCGGGGGTCGTTCCGCCAGGCGACTTCCACGCCGGACCAGTCGGCGGCATGGCCACCCGACTGGGGCAGGGCGAGCAGCACGAGCAAGGCGCCGGCGGCGAAGTCGACGAGACGGGGCTGCATGGACGGCTCCGGAGGGACCGCCCAGTATACCTCCGCCCGGAGAGCCCCTCCGCCGCGGTTCAGCGGCGGACCGGCATCTGCCCCTGAGGCGTCAGCTCGTCGATGATCCGCGGGATGTATTTGGCCAGCACTTCCGCGAGCTGATCGCGGTCGAGCCCCTTCGAGCGGGCGAGATGGTCGAGCTCCCGTTCGCCGAAGGCGTCCTCGATCTGCCGCCGATCGACCGGCTTGTTGGGTCCGGTGCGGACCCACGAGTCGACCTGGTCCCGCATCCCCTTCTCCTCGAACTGCTTGACCACGTCGGGGAGCTTCTGGGCGCCGCCGCCGCCAAAGATCTGAGAGAGGATGTCGGTGAGATCGTTGGAAGAGGGCATGCCCTGCGGCGGCTGCTGCGGACGAGGCTGCGGCTGGGGCTGCCGCTGCGGCTGCTGGGCCTGCTGCTGCGCCGCGCCCTCGAGGACCTGCTTCAGGATCTCGCCGAGAATGTCCATGATGACCCTTTTATCGCTGGTGAATCGACCCATGCCGGCGTCGCCGACCCGGCACGGCAGTCTACGGCCGGCCGGGGTCCGGGAAAAGCAGCCGGTGTCAGTCGAGCGAAACCGGCTCGCCGCCCGCCCGGGTTGCGAGCTGGCCGAGGACCTGGACCGACGTGCCCTCACCCACGAACCGCACCGCGCCATCGGCGAAGGCGACACTCGCGCCGCCGGCGTGGCAGGCATAGACGAGCCAGCCCCACTCGTTGGATCCGTTCACCCGCATCAGCTCCGGCGGGATCGCCCCCGCCGTCGGCCCCGAGGTGCACCAGCCGGTGGCTCGCTCGCCAAAGCCATACGGATTGTCGTTCGTCGCCCACGCTCCCCCTTGCGCCCTGGCGCAGCTGGCGCCGGCGGCATTGTCCGCGTTGGCCGTGGTCCGCGTGCCGGCCCGCCAGACGTCCTCGCGACCTGCGGATTCGGCGAGCAGAATCGTCTTCGAGAGCCCGTCGGTGATTTTTCCGAAGGTGCTCCTCGGGCGTTTGGCGGACGTTCCGCACCCGGACCACGTTTCCGTCGGCCCCGGCCCCGGGGTCACCGCACCGGCAGGCACGCCGGCGACCGTGGTGAAGTTCGTCCCGGTCCCGGCCACGAGGAAGTAATCGGTGCATGCCCCGGTCTTGCGAGGGCTGTCGATCTTGTCCTGAATCCGATTCGAGATCGGGCTCGAGGGGCACTGCAGCATCGGTAGATGCGTCCGCACGATGGCACGGTTTCCGGAGGGGTTCTCGTCGAGGATTCCCGCCGTGCCGCCGTTGACCGCCGAGCCGTCCGCGTTCGCCCACCAGTCCTGGGACAGGTCATAGCCGGCCATCAGGTTTGCCTCTTCGAGGTAGGACAGCACGTCGCAGGCCCAGCCCCGCTGCGCCATCGTCGGCTCGTTGTTCGGAGGCGCCGTGCAGTTGCTGGTCCGCTTCAGGGGTGGCAGGAGGCTGCGGGCGTTTTCGTAGTTGTGGAAGGCGATGGGGAGCTGCCGCAGGTTGTTGCCGCACGACGTTCGCCGCGCCGATTCCCGGGCGGCCTGCACCGCGGGCAGCAGCAGCCCGATGAGGACCGCGATGATCGCGATCACGACGAGCAGCTCCACGAGCGTGAAGCCATGTGGCGGTCGTGCCGGGCTGGAGAGGCGCATGCATTCCTCGACGCCGGGCCGATCCTGCGCGGCCCTGTCGCGATGCTATCGGCGGCACGTGCGGTGCGGCACGGGGAATCGGTCGCCGGAGCCGGGGAACTTTTCACCGGTCACCGCCGCCGGCGTCAGTCGTCGATGCCGAGCTGCCGGAGCTTGGTTCGCAGGGTCGCCCGGTCGAGGCCCAGGAGCCTCGCGGCGGCCGTGCGGTTGCCGCCGGTGTGGGCGAGGGCCTCGCGGAGGAGCGTGGCTTCGACGAGCCGGACCGTGCGGTCGTGGAGGTCGGGCTCCGGCAGCCGTCCGAAGGCGGCGCGGGCGGCGGCGGCCCATTCGCGGATGGCGGCCCCGACCTGCCGCGTGGCGGCGTCGACCGTCCCGCCTGCGCCGCGATCGTCCGAGGGCAGGTGCTCCGGCCGCAGGGTCGAGCCCCGGGCGACGACGGCGGCGTGTTCCACGGCTGCCCGGAGCTCGCGGACATCGCCGGGCCACGCCCGCGCCCGCGCCGCCGCGAGGAACTCCGGCGACACGCCCGTGGGCCGGGTCCGCGTGGTCGCGGCATGACGCGCGAGGAACGTGCGGACGAGCGATTCGACGTCCTCCAGCCGGGCGGCGAGCGGCGGCAGCGCGATCGTCAGCGGCTGCCGAGTTGGGGCGAGCCCGTGCCAGGGCCCCGTTGCAGTGGCCGGCCGGGAGGTGGTGACGATCAGGCGCGCCGGTGGCGCCGCTTCCTGCCCGGGGGCGGTGCCGTGGCCGGAGTCGACGAGCCCGGCCAGCCGCTCCTGCACCTCCGAAGTCGCCGCCTCGATGTCCTTCACGAGAAGCGTGCCGCCGGCAGCGCGGGCCACCAGTCCGGTCGAGTCGCCCCCGAAGAGTTCGGTGGCGATCGTGCCGGGCGCCAGTGCCGACAGGCTCGTGACCAGGAGCGGGCCGTCGTGTCTTCGAGAGTGCGCGTGGATCGCGCGGGCGGCCAGCTCCCTGCCGCTGCCGGCCGGACCCGAGACCAGCACGGGCAGGTCGCTGCCGGCAGCGACCGCGATCGCCCGGAAGACCTCCTGCATCGCCGGTGAACTGCCGACGAGCGTGGGAGGGGCGGCATCGGCCGCGCCCACGGAGGCACCGCCGCCGCGTTCGGCAACCGCCCGCGCCACGACCGCCGACACGTGTTCGAGGTCGAACGGCTTGACGAGATAGTCGCAGGCCCCGGCCCTGACGGCCCGCACGGCGGTGTCGAGGTCGCCGAACGCGGTCATCACCACGATCGCCGCGTCGCCGGCGACGGCCCGCAGGTCGGGGATCGCCTCGATGCCGTCCCGGCCGGGCAGGCGGACGTCGAGCAGGATCGCGTCGGGAGCGTGCCGCGTGGTGGCGGCAAGGGCCTCGCCGACGTTCGCCGCCAGGTCGACGTCGTGCCCCTCGTCGGAGAGCATCTCCTTGAGGCTCCAGCCGATCGCAGGCTCGTCGTCCACGACCAGCACGCGGCTCATGCGACGGTCTCTCCGGTGACGATCTGCGTGGCGGGCAGCCGGATCTCGAACCGCGTGCGTCCGTCGTCCCGCCGCCACTCGAGCCGGCCGCCGTGCTGCTCGGCCACGGCCCTGGCGACGGTGAGCCCGAGCCCGACCCCCTCCTGCTTGCCCGTCACGAACGGCTCGTGAAGCGACTCGGCGAGTTCGTCCGGCGGACCCGGACCGTCGTCCTCGACGACGAGCGCGGGGCCGGCAGGATCGGCCACGGCGGCGACCGTCACGTGCCCACCACCACCGGCCGCGTCGATCGCGTTGAGCGCGAGGTTGACCAGCGCCGCCCGCAGGCCCTCGCGTCGGCCGATGACGCTGGCGTGGCACGGCGGCCCGCTGGCGAGCGCCACGCCGGCATGGCCGCACCGCGGACCCACGAGGTCTCGAACCTCGGCGGCGAGGGCGTCGAGATCGACGGCCGCCGGCACGGTCGCCGGCGGTCGGCCCAGGGCGAGCAGGCCGCGAACCTCCTCCTCCACGATCTCCAACTGCCTGACGGCCACGGCGAGGCTGTCGTCGGGCCGCCCTGCCGGCGGCGATCCGGCACAGCGGCGGCGGTGAAGGTCGATCGCCAGCCGGGCGCCCGTGATCGCGTTTCGAAGCTCGTGGGCGAAGCCCGCGGCGAGCTGGCCGAGCAGCCGCTCCCGCTCGCCGGCGACGAGCCGGTCGCGGAGGGTTTCGAGTTCGCCCCGCATCCGCTCGACGCCGGCCGCGAGGCGGCCCACCTCGTCGTCGCCGCGACCCGCGCCCCCCTGCTCCGCGGTGAAATCACCCGTCGAGAATCGCTCCACCCGCCGTTCGATCGCCGCGATCCGCCGCGCGATACTGCCGGTGGTGAGGAGCCCCAGCGGCACGAGCACGGCGAGCGTCGCAGCCGCCACCGCGAGCACGGGCCAGACGGCGGCCCAGGTCGTGGCCGCGAGATTCCGCACCGGTGTCAGCACCAACGCCCGCTCGGGCCGCACCCCTCCCGCGCGGACGATGCCGACGGCATAACGGTTTTCGCCGAGCGTGATCACGTCCCCGTCGTTGGCCTCGCGCAGCAGGGAGGTTGCCGCCGCGAGCCGGTCGGCGCCGAGCGTCGTCGTGCCGGGAGCGTCGGCCGCTTCGTCCCAGACCACGAGTTCGCTGCCGGTGAGATCGCCGAGGGCATCGACCACCGCCGGCGACAGCGGGATCCGCGAGCGGTCGAGGGCGGCCACGATCCGCTCGCGGCCCAGCGTGGCGGCCCCGAGGGCGTTGCGGGTGGCCAGCCATGCGGCGAAGGCGACGTTGGCGATCACGGCAGCGAGCACGAGCCCGACCACGGGCCAGACGAGCTGCGCGGAGAGCGTGCGACCCGGGAGTGGCATGGGAGGCTCGGTCGGTGGTCGGTTCGACGACTCCATGGTACCGGGCCGCGGGCCGTATCATGCCGGCATGCCGCTCCGGACATCGATCGCCTGCCTGCTCGCCGCCGCCACGATGACGCGGGCCGCGGAGCTCGAGTTTCCCCGCCAGCTGGTCGCATTCGGGCCCCCGTCGGCCGCGGCGCTCTTCTCCGGCGGCGGTCCCGGCGCCTGGGACCGCGACCTGCGGGAGCGGGGCTGGATCCTCCGGCGCGGCGGCCGCTGGCACCTCTGGTACACGGGCTCGAATCCCGATCGTGATCCCGTGCGTCGCCTCGGCCACGCGACCAGCCCGGACGGGCTCAACTGGCGGCGATCATCGGACCGGCCCGCCGTGCCGGACCTTTGGGTGGAGGACGTGTGCGTCGCATCGATGACCGGATCGGGTGGCGACGTGTTTCGCATGGTGGCCGAGGGAGAGCACGACGTCGCCCACCTGCTCGTCTCACGGGATCTCGCCCGGTGGAGATCGTGCGGCCCGCTCGACATCCGCCTCGCCGCCGGCGGGCCGATTCCCGCCGGCCCCCGCGGCACGCCCACGCTTCTCCTGCACCGCGGCGCGTGGCACCTTCTCTACGAGCGACGCGACGACGGCGTCTGGCTGGCGACGTCGCGGGACGGCCGCACCTTCACGAACGTGCGGGACGAACCGGTGATCGCCTGCGGGCCCGAGGCCTACGACCTCCACGGCGTGGCGGTCGACCAGGTGGTGTGCTTCGATGGCCGGTGGTACGCCTATTACCACGCGAGCCCCGACCCCGGGCGGAGGACGTGGCAGACCTGCATCGCCGCGAGCGACGATCTCCTCCACTGGGAGAAGTGGAGCGGCAACCCCCTGCTGCCCGTCGATCCTGATCACCCGAAGCGGTCGAGCGGCACCGTGATCCACGACGGCGAGCGGATCAGGCTCTACACCACGCACCCGGACGTCCGCGTGCGGTTCTCGGTCGATCCCGTGGCGGCGGACCGGCTCAGGCGGTGACCGGGTCGACGAACATCGCCCGGGCGTTGCCGTGGCAGACGCCCTCGACCACGGCGTCGAGCCAGTCGCGGCGGTCGGGCAGGCGGCCGGTCGCCACGTCGCTGCCGAGCAGGTCGCAGAGGATCCGCCGGAAGTATTCATGCCGGGGATAGGAGAGGAACGACCGCGAGTCGGTCACCATCCCGACGAACCGTGAGAGGAGGCCGAGGTCCGAAAGCATGTTCATCTGGTCGCGCATGCCCCGCTCCTGGTCCATGAACCACCAGCCGCTGCCCCACTGCATCTTGCCGGGGATCACGCCGTCCTGGAACGAGCCCGGCATCGCGGCGAACAGGGCGTTGTCGGCGGGGTTGATGTTGTAGAGGATCGTGCGGCCGAGGCTGCCCTCGTCGACGAGCCGGCCGAGGAACCGGACGAGGCCCGGGCCCTGCGACAGGTCGCCGATCGTGTCGCAGCCGGAGTCGGCGCCGAGCCGGCGGGCCATCGGGGCGTTGGGGTCGCGGAAGGCGCCGAGGTGCAGCTGGGTCACGAAGCCCCGGGCGTGGTTGAGCCGGGCGACGTGGAGCGCGACGTGCGTGGCGAACCGGTCGGCCTCTTCCGCCGTGGCGGGCGTCCCGGCAAGCGTCCGCTGCCAGATCGCGGCGGCCTCGGCGTCGGTGAGGTGCGTGGCGGCGAGCACGTCGAGGCCGTGGTCGCTCGCCCGGCAGCCGGCGGCGGCGAAGTCGGCGTGCCGCTTCGTGAGTGCGGCGAGGAGGCCCGAGTGGGTGTCGGTGGCGACGCCGGCGATGTCGGCGAGCCGTCGTGCCCAGGCCTTCACCTTCTCGGGCTGATGCACCTTGCCGGCGACGTCGGGGCGGAAGGTGGGCACCACCTTCACCGGAAATCCCGAGGCGGTGATCCGTGCATGCCAGTCGAGGGAGTCGGCCGGGTCGTCGGTGGTGCCGACGAGCACCACGTTCATCTTCCTGAGGATGCCGCGGGCGGTGAGCGGCCCCGTCGTCAGCTGGTGGTTGGCTTCGTTCCAGACCTTCTCGGCCGTCGTGCCGTCGAGCAGGTCGTCGATTCCGAAGTGCCGGCGGAGCTCGAGGTGCGTCCAGTGGAAGAGCGGATTGCGGAGCGTGTGCGGCACCGTCTCGGCCCAGGCCTGGAACTTTTCCCGCGGCGTGGCCGAGCCCGTGATCCGCTCCTCGTTCACGCCGTCGGCCCGCATGGCCCGCCACTTGTAGTGGTCGCCCTCGAGCCAGGCGGCGTGGAGGCTCTCGAAGCGACGGTCCTCGGCGATGTCCTTCGGGCTCAGGTGGCAGTGGTAGTCGACGATCGGCTGGGGCGCCGCCACCCGGCGGTAGAGGTCGGCGGCCACCGGAGACGAAAGCAGGAAGTCGTCGCCGCAGAATCCCATGGTCGGCTCACTTCTTCACGAGGGCGTCGCGAATCTCACGCAGCAGCGCGATGTCCTCGGGCGGAGCGGCCGGCGTGTCGTCCTTCTTGGTCTCGAACTTCGCCTTCGCCGTGTTGATCGCCTTGATCACCACGAAGATCGCGGCGGCCACCAGCATGAAGTCGACCACCGACTGGATGAAGGGGCCGTAGTTGAGGATCGGGTAGTTCTGGAAGATCATCACCGGCTTGCCGTCTTCCATCACCATCGTGCCGTCGGCGTTGAGCTTCGGCGCCTCCGTCTTGATCTTGTATGCCAGGTCGGTGAAGTTCACGCCGAACTTGCTCGTCAGCAGGTTGAGCGGCGGCATGATGATGTTGGCGACGAGCGAGCCGATGATCTTGCCGAAGGCGCTGCCGATCACCACGCCGACGGCGAGGTCGATCACGTTGCCCCGCATCGCGAAATCGCGGAACTCCTTGAGAAGGCCCATGGTGGTCGTGCTCCGGGGGTGGTTGGGGGGCGACAGTATGCCGCGTCGGCGCCGGCCCGTTCAACGTCGCCGGCTTCCGCCGCCGGCGGGTAGAGTGCTGTCGGACTTCACCTCGACCCTGGACGTGACCCATGTCGACCATCGGGCTGGCCCTCTCCGGGGGCGGATTCCGAGCCACGCTCTACCACCTCGGCGTGGTCCGCTATTTCCGCGACTGCGGGGCCCTCGAGCGGGTCGGCGACATCGCCTCGGTCTCGGGGGGCAGCATTCTGGCGGCACACCTGGTGCTCAACTGGGATCGCTACACCGGCGACGACGCGGCCTTCGCGGAGGCGGCGAAGGAGATCGTCCGCTTCGTGCAGCACGACGTCCGCAACCGGATCGTGCGGCGGCTGCCGCTCCTCTTTCCGATCCGCCTCGTCGGCAAGCTCACCGGCTGGCAGGCGGCCTCCTTCACGCCCAACGCGCTGCTCGAGAAGGCCTACCGGCAGTTCCTCTACGGCGACCGCCGGCTCTTCGAGCTTCCCGAGAAGCCGAATCTCCACATCCTCTCGACCAACGTCAGCGACGGCGTGATGGCCGTGTTCGACCGTGAGGGGCTCCACATCCAGAAGCGGGAGCAGGGCGAGACCGACCCCTTTCGCCACATCGCCGGGGAGACGGCTTCGATCGCGAAGGTGGTGAGCGCGTCGTCGGCGTTTCCGGGGTTCTTTCCACCGGTCGAGATCACGGCCCACGACCTCGGCGTGCACGAGGGGCAGTTTCCGGCCGAGTCGTTCACCGACGGCGGCGTCTACGACAACCTCGGCACCCGGGCCTTCGCCTGGCTGACGGCCCACCGGGGCCGTTCCTACCATCGCGTCGTCGTCAGCGACGCGGGCAAGCCGTTTCAGATCCTCGGCAACGCGCCGCTGGGATTCATCGCCCAGTCGATCCGGGCGACGGACATCCTCTGGGACCGCGTCTGGCAGCTCGAGCGGGAGAACTTCGGCGACCAGAACGGATACCACTTCCTTCCGGTCACGCACATCGTCGATCCCCGCGACGACGCCCACGCGATGCACCCCGTGGTGCAGGCGGAGGTGTCGTGCATCCGCACCGACCTCGACCGGTTCAGCGACCTGGAGGTCAACGCCCTGGTGGCCCACGGCTACGAGGTGGCCCGCAGCCTGCACCGGCGGATCGGCGGGAAGGCGCTCGTGCCCGTGTGCGAAGGCCCCCCCTGGGAGCCGTTGCCGGGGCGGCATTCGGTGGTGGTGTCGACC
Source organism: uncultured Planctomycetaceae bacterium (assembly GCA_903831155.1). Taxonomy (GTDB): domain Bacteria; phylum Planctomycetota; class Planctomycetia; order Pirellulales; family UBA1268; genus QWPN01. The sequence goes on from CAIKWU010000483.1 coordinate 36,412, forward strand.
CCGCCCGACCCCGGCCACGGAACGGCTCGCAAGGCGGGCACGAGCTCACCGGCGCGACTGGAGGAACAGCTTCGCCGCTCCAGCCAGCGCAAGGTCTGGTCGACGCTCCTCGACTGGCAGGACTGGCCGAGCTACCTCTATGTCGCGCTCGGGTTCCTGCTGTTCGTCGCCCTGCCGGTGCACGTCTACCGGCTGCACCGCCACGCCCAGATGCTCACGAGCATGATCGACTCGATCGCCGAGGGCGATCCCGACATCCGGCTCGTGCTCGACCTCGTGGAGGCCGATCCGCTCGATTCCTGGCAGAAGCTCGAGGTGGTCGATGCCACCGAGACGACGGCCGACGACTACGAGGGGCTCGAGGTTCTGGCCTACAGCCGGATCACCGATCTCCGCACCGCGTGGAGCGGCGGCCTCAGGCCCGACCTCGGCGGCCAGGTGCACTTCCGCGAGCGCGCCGTCCTCAGGGTCACCGACGAGGCCCGCCGCAAGCGGGGCGTGGTGTTCCGCACGATGCTGCCGGTCCAGGACATCGAGTACCGTCAGCCGAAGGATGGCGCCCCCATGCGGGTCCGCCGGGTTCGCGGTGGTGAACCCGGCGGCGGCCCGGACCTGCACTACGAGATCCACGTCGACCTGTCGCGGGCGCCGGTCGGACAGCCGGTGCCGTTCGAACTCGCGGCGGTCGTCAGGTTCGCGTCGCTGCCGGCTGGCCGGATGCCGATGGTGATGCAGTTCGACGCGGACCTGCTCACGGTCTGGATCCTGTTTCCGGACGACCATCCCTACAAGTGGTATCAGCTCGTCACCTATCCGCGGGGCGATGCCGCCGCGACGGAGCCGCTCACGTCGCGGTACACGATCGACCATCCCTACGGCCGTCTGATCGGCTGGTCGGTGATCACGCCCCGCGAGGGCACCGTCTACGAGTGCCGCTGGACGGGCGACTGACGGGCGTCTCAGCGGAAACAGCGCAGCCCGGCCCAGACCGCGGCAAGGCCGAGCAGCGTGGTGGCCACCACGTAGGCGGCCGCCGCCGGTCCGCGGCCCGACTCGGCCATCTCGACCGACTGGAAGGCGAAGCTCGAGTAGGTCGTGAAGCCGCCCAGAAGGCCCACGAGGAGCACGCCGTCGAGTTCGGTGGGGAGGCTGCGGGACCGCACGTAGGAGTAGATCGCCCCGAAGACGAACGACCCCGCGACGTTCACGGCGAGCGTGCCCCAGGGGAACGCGGGGCCGAAGAGCCTCACGGCCACCGCCGTGCAGCCGGCCCGGAGAACCGTCCCCACCGCGCCGGCGAGCCCGAGGAGCATGAGGTTGGCGATCGAGTTCACGGCGCGTCTCCGCTTTCACCGCCCTGATTGCCCATGAGGTCGTTCCGCCACAGCAGGTGCCGCACCCTGGCCGGGGACGAGTGGCGAAGCCTGGTGGACTGGGCAGGCTCGGCGGAACGGGTGATGCCGAACTTCGCCGCCCCACGTGCGTAGTATTGGTCAACCACGGAGGGTTTCATCATGGACGCCCACTTCAACGAGTATCTGGCCGCCGTCGCCGGCCTGCAGGATCTCTACGGCCACCCGGCCGAGGACCACCCGACCGAGTTCCACGACGAGGTCACGCCTCCCGTCTCGGCGACCGAGCCGGCCCCGGCGGCCACGACCACGATCGCCGCCTCGCTCTGACCCGAACGCAGCGGACGTCGTCATCGCACGGCGGCAGGCTGGCCGGCCATCGCGGCGGCCTGCCGGGCCTCGCAGGGATGGAACGCCGCCCACACCGGGTTGTGGTCCGACACCTCGAGCGCCGTGTCGAGCGGCAGTCCGAAGGTGTTCTGGAGATCGAGCACGCCCCACATGCCGAGGTACTCGGCGGTGGCCGGCGAGGCGAACACGAGGTTGTCGTAGGTCTTCGAGCGGCGGGTGTTGGTGGTCACCCCCGACACCGCCCAGCCCACGCCCGGAATGCGGCGAAGCGGGCTGAACTCGGGCGGACCGGCGTTGAGGTCGCCGAGCAGGATCACGTCGTCCTCGTCAGGCCGCAGCGCCTGCATCGACTGGAAGACGCCGCTCAGGGCGTTGAGCTCCTGCGGCACCTCGTCGGGATCCGTGTGGATGTCGACGAGCCAGAAGGTGAAGGCCTGATCGGCCGGCGTCACGCGGGTGCGGAAGCGGACGTGCATCGGGGGACGGTGGAGGGCGTTGCCCGGATTGGGGCAGACGCCGAGCGACGACGCATCGACCTCGATGCGGTTGGTGTCGTAGACGAAGGTGTACTGCTCCTTGCTCACCGTGCGTCCCTCCCGGGGCCCGATCACGTAGTGGTAGCGGCTGCCGTCGGCGTTCACCGCCCGCACGAAGGAGGGCACGATCTCGTCCGACTTCGCCCGCACCTCCTGGATGGCGACGATGTCGAACTTCCGCACCACCCGGGCGAGCACCTCCACCACGTGCTGCTTGGCCATCTTCGATTCGCCGAACACCTGGATGTTGAAACTGGCGATCAGGACGGCGTCCCACGGCTTGACGACCGGTCCGCCGGGCTGCTGGGCGGCCACCGACCCGGGGAGCAGCAGGCACCAGACGGCGACGAGGGCCCAGGGCCTCGGGGGCCCGGCCGCGTGCCGCGACGACGATCGTGAACCGTTCCTCCCCACGCCCTTTCTATCGGCCGGAGGCCGTGGGTGCGTGGTGGCCGGGCGGCTCCGCCGCCATCATCACGCGCCGATTGCCGCGATGGCCTCGGTGGCGAGGTGGGCGAGCCGCTCGTCGCCGCGGGACGTGGCGTTACGGAGCGCCGGAACCGCCGGGGCTGCCGCCGGCCCGATTCTCCCGAGCGCCCAGGCTGCCCGCTGTGCCACGGCGAGGTCGGCCGACGCGATGCATCGGGTCAGCGTGTCCACCGCCGTCGCCGCAGACTGCCCGCCTCGCCCAAGAAGCGTGATCGCCCAGTAGCCCACGAGCGGGTTCGATGACGCGGCGAGCGCGGAGAGGTCGGGGATCATTGCGGCGGCGGGTGGGCCGATCTCCTCGAGTGCCGCCACCGCCCATTCACGGACCGTGTCGTCGGCGTCGCCACAGGCCCGCACGAGCGGCACGATGGCCGGGCGGGCCTGCTCGCCCGCCTGGCAGAGTCGCTCCGCCGCCGCACCGCGGCGGCCTGGTTCTTCGGCGGCTAGATCCCGAAGGGCCGCCTGCAGCATCTCGTCGGCCGATTCCGCCATGGTCGCCTCCGTGTCGGTTCGCGTCTGGTCTGTCGTGCCACCTTAACAAACCTGGGCAGTGGGTCGTGCCGGCTCGATGTGGATGAACGCGTCGGCGATCCGCAGCGGTGAGTTTCGCAGCACGCTCCGCACCCGGCCGCCGATGTCGTGCCCCTCCTGCACCGTCGCCTGCCCGTCCACCTCGACGTGGAGTTCGACGAAGTAGGCGGTGCCGCTCTTGCGGATGCGGCACTTGTCGAGCGCCCACACGCCTTCCACCGCCGCGGCCAGATCGCGGACCTTCCGTTCGAACTCCTTGTCCGGGGCGGCATCGAGAAGCTCCCGCACGGCCATGCGGAGGAGGTTCAGGCCGCTGAACACGATCACGACGCAGGCGAGCAGGGCCGCCCAGTCGTCGGCCGGCTCGTAGCCGGGGCCCCCGACCAGGCCGATCGCGATGCCGACGAAGGCCGCGATCGAGGTCAGGGCGTCGGCCCAGTGGTGCCAGGCATCGGCCTGCACCGAGGTGCTCGCGGCCTCCTCGCCGATGTCGCCCATCCAGCGGGCGAGGATCACCTTCGTGGCCACCACGATCACCAGGACGAGCAGTGTGGACCAGTGGGGCAGGTGGTGGGGCGTGAGGATCTCGCGAATGCTCTGCGCGGCGATCATGCCCGCCGCCGCCAGGAGGGCGAGCGAGGGTTCACTCATCGGGGTGTCTCGTCGAGGCGATCGCCCGCGTCACCGGGGGCTTGGCGGCGTTCCCGCCTGCCAGCACATTCTGACCTCATCCGCCGACAGGGCCCGCGAGAAGAGCCGCACCTCGTCGATGAGCCCGGCGAAGTTCGCCCGGCTGCCGGCCGCGAAGCCGCCGATCACGAGATCGAAGTGACTCGGATTCACCCTCCCAGGCCGGTCGAGGGCCGCCACCTCGGTGCCGTCCACGAAGAGCCGCATCGTGCGGCCATCGAACGTGCCGGCGAGGTGCACCCAGCGGCCGAGTGGAAGCGGTGCGGGGCTCGTGAGGTGGTGGCTCCAGGCCGTCTGCGGCACCTCGAAGCAGGGCCGCCCCTCGAGCAGTCCGAGCCGGTAGCCCGTGTCGATCCCGCCTCCATGAACACGGTTGACGATCCATCGGTTCGTCTGTGCGGCAGTGTCAGTTCGCACCCAGCAGTCGATCGTGACCGCCTCGGCCATCGAGAGTCGCGGATCATCCGGGACCAGCACCACGCCGCCCCGGCACTCGATCGCACTCCCGACGACTCCCGGCACCCGCTCGACGCCCTCGATCACCTCGCCCCCGAGCCGATGGCCGGAGATGTCGAACGCCACGGGCGTGCCGGCCGGCTCGTCGAACGACCACCAGCCGACGAGCCCGGGCTGATCGCCCGCGCCGTCGATCCGCCGCGTGAGCAGGGGCTGCAGTTGCTCGTGGCGGGCCAGGGCGGCCCGGGCCGCCGTGTCGTAGGGCCCGAGCCCCACGTCCTCGGGCAGGAGGTCGACGTGCTCCGGCACTGCCCCGGAATCCCCGAACACGTTCCGCACCGCATCGAGGTAGCCGAAGCCGTGCTCCTGGTGTGGCGCGATGAAGTGCCCCTCGCCCCATTCGTTCCAGTTGTCGAGGAGGATCATCCGGCTGCCGAGCTGATCCTTGGGCAGGCCCGTCGCGATCGCCTTGGCGTCGCGGAGCAGCTGCTCGAACCGTGCCGGCGGGATCGACCAGATCGTGCCCTCGTCGTGCCAGCCGCTCCACCCCTGCGACACCGTGACCACCTGCGGGAGCACGGCCCGGTCCCGCGTGGCCCGGATGAGATCGAGCTGCCGCGCGGCCGCGTCGTCAGCTGCGGGGCTGCCGGGGAGGTGCCAGCAGTAGGCGTAGGAAGCGTCGAGCCCGAGGGCTGCCATGCGGTCGAGCGTGGCGGGCACGAAGCCGCGGTATTCGCCGAGCAGCGTGAGCCCCGCGAAGCCCGCGGCGCGGCAGGCCGCCCGCAGGGCGTCGATCGCGCGGGC
>CAIKWU010000484.1 GCA_903831155.1 uncultured Planctomycetaceae bacterium
CTGCCGCACCGTCAGCCAGGGATAGAGCGTCGCCTCCTGCGGCACGTAGCCGATCAGGGCCTTCTCCGGCGCGGCGAGCTGCCACGAATCGGTGCCGAGGAGGTCAGCCGTGCCGGCGTCGGGCCGAAGCAGCCCGAGCAGGCACTTGATGAGCGTGCTTTTTCCGGAGCCGTTGAGGCCGAGGAGGCCGATTACCTGCCCGTGTGGCACCCGCAGGGTGACACGATCGAGCACGGTCCGCAGGCCGAACCGCTTCACGAGGCCGGTCGTCTCGATCACGAAGGGCGATGCATGCACGACCGATGCTCCTCGAGGGATTCCCGCACCAGGGCCACGAGCTGCGCGGGCGTGAGGCCGAGGTGAAGGGCGTGAGTGACCGCACGATCGACGAGTGGCTGCACTTCCACACGGCGGTCTGCGAGCGACACGGCCGTCCGCCGCGCCGCCACCACCATGCCGCGGCCGCGGTCGCGGGTGAGCACGCCGTCGACCTCGAGCCGGCTCCAGGCCTTCGACACGGTCATCGGGTTGACGCCCAAGGCTGCGGCCACCTGCCGCACGCTCGGCACGACGTCGCCCGGCCGCAGCCGCCCCCCGGCCACGAGCGCCTCCACCTGATCGACGAGCTGCCGGTAGATCGGCACCCCGGAGGAGGCGTGGACGACGAACAGGGGCTCTGAGCGGCGCATGGTTGCCGAACCGCAAACCATCGTGGTGTAGTGTATTGATTCACTAATACACTAGGACCGACGAGTGATCAAGGCATGAGCCTGCGAACGGCCGGCGGCGGGCGGTCAAAACGCCGTGAGCGACCGGGCGCAGAAGGCGTTCCACGGTCCCACACCCACGACCGTCGGGCTGTCGAAGGCGGTGGCGAAGGGAGGATCCTCCACGGGCTGGCCCCGGTAGGGCGAAAAGGCCGCGTCGTCGCGATGGATCCTGGAGATGCGGGCCCGCTCCGCCGAGATCGCCTGCCGATCAGCCCGCCCGAGGTCGCCGAACCTTCGCCGCGCCCGTTGCGAATCTGTATGCGATCGCTCCACCCGCGTCCGCTTGCCTTCCACGTCGGCGAGCGTCGCGGCGAGTTCGGCCGCCGACATGTCGAGCACGTTCGGCACGGTGGCCACGAGCGCGGCCCGCCGCTCGTCGGCCATCACCGCGAGGTAGCGACCGACCCACTCGCGGGCCTCCCTGGCCGCAGGACTGTCGAGCACCTCGATCTTCTCGTCGATCTGGTCGAGCAGGTACTCGAGTTCGTAGGAACTCATCGTGGCGACCCGCTCCGCGAACTCGGCTTTGATCTGGCGGACTCGCTGGGGCGGGTAGACGGGCTGCCCCGCGAGCCACTCGTCGAGTTCGTGCATCGCCCGCCGCCAACGGCTGCTGGCCAGCACGTCGGCCCGTCGGCTGGCCTCCGCGGCGGCATCGAGCGCCGCCGAGCCGTCCGGCGCCTGATCGGCGACCGGCTCCTGAGCGGGGCCGGCACCGGCGACGAGGGCGAGGGCCGCGAGGCCGACGGCCCAGAGAACGATGCCGCGAACGCGGGTGACGATGGAACCCATGCCTCACCTCCGAGAGCCGACGCCGCCTGACGTCGGAACTCTACGAGCCGGCGGCGGTCGCTCCCGCCACGCAACCTTCATCCTCGGCGGCACGGCCATCGCGACTGGCGGGACACCTGGCCGACGTCGACCACCTCGCCAGCCGGTTGCCCCGCACGATGAGGGCGACGCACGCCGACGCCGCCAGGGTCCAGACCGTCGGCTCCGGCTCGGCATAGACGACGGAGAATTGCGGCCGGCGGTCGCGATCATCCACAGGGCCCGCCACCGCCGAGTCATCGTCGCCCCACCCTCGAAGGCCTCCGTCGTCGTGGCGGGCAGGCGGCCACGTCGATCTACGCCCGGAATCCGCGAGGGGCTGCCCATGCCCGGGAGCCGGCGTTGTTGACAAGCGAAGGCAAGGACGTCTGAGCGCAGTCAGCATCGAGCGAGCGAAGCC
>CAIKWU010000485.1 GCA_903831155.1 uncultured Planctomycetaceae bacterium
GAAGAACAGCCTTGCCAGGCGGGCGATGGAAGGCACGTCGCTCGCCCCCGCCTTCCAGCGGGCCGAGGGGATGCTCGCCATCGCCTGGGGTGGCGAAGATGTCGTCGATCTCGTCAAGGAGCTCGACAGGCTGCAGGGCGTCAAGGATTTCGAGGGTTTCGAATGCCGTGGTGGCGCCCTCGACGGCGCGAGGCTCGAGGCCTCAGACGTGAAGTCGGTGGCCAAATGGCCTTCGCGTGCCGAGCAGTTGTCGATCCTCTCTGGCCAGATCTCCTCGATGGGCTCGACCATCTCCGGGCAGATCATTTCGGCCGGTGGGGCGATCGCCGGGCAGCTCAAGAGCCGCGTCGAGGACCTCGAAAAGGCGGAGGGGGCGGCCGGCTGAGGCCGTTTTCGCCCGAGTTTTGCAGGCGGGCTTCACTCCGCTCGGCTTCATGGTATGACAAAAGGCTCGGCAGGCCTTCCCTGCCCCGCTCTCACGGGCGGTTTCACGAATCACCAGTCCACACTTTTACACCACTTCCGCGGCCGTCGATCCAGCGACACCGCATCATTCCAAAGGGAAAGGATCTCGAGCGATGGCAACGGCTGAAGCAACCCGCGAATTCTCCAAGGACACGAAGGACCTCGGCGACAAGATCGTCGGCCTCACCCTGAAGGCCGCGAAGGAGCTCTCCGATTACCTCGACGAGGTTCATGGCATCAAGCCGGCCGCCGGCGGTGCCGTGGTCATGGCTGCCCCGGGCGGTGGTGCCGGTGGCGGCGGTGCCGGTGGCGGCGAGGCCGCTGCCGAGAAGACCGAGTTCGACGTTGTGCTTGACGCCTTCGGCGACAACAAGATCGGCGTGATCAAGGTCGTGCGTGCTGCCACCGGACTGGGCCTCAAGGAAGCCAAGGACATGGTGGAAGGCGCCCCCTCCAAGGTGAAGGAGGGCATCTCGAAGGCCGACGCCGAGAAGCTCAAGAAGGAGCTGGAAGAGGCTGGCGCCAAGGTTTCGATCAAGTAAGCGCGTTGCTGCAGGCCGTCGGGCGGCCGGGGGCGTTGGTGTCCCCTGTCGCCAAGCGGTATAGTATTTGCGTCTCTGGTCGTCCCCCTGCCGTCCCCGCCCCGTCTCGCCAGTTATCCCTGTTGATGGCCGTTGTCGAAGGTGGTCGTTCGGCGCCGCTCGTGCGCCGCGGCGGCTGACCTTCGCCGACGGTCGCCGTCACCGTCGCGGTGATGGCTGACAGCCCGGTGTCGTGAGCAAGTCCCGAGCCCCCGTGTGGGTCTCCGCCCCCGCCACCAGACCAAGCCCAGGAGTCGTTTGTCAATGGCAACTCGCGCCGTCCGCCGCCTGCAGCCCTCGGAAGTTCGACACTTCGGCAGCCGTCGCGCCACCCACCACATCCCCGACCTGACGGAAATCCAGACGCGGTTCTACGACGCGTTCCTGCAGTACGACGTGCCGTCGACGAAGCGGAAGGACCACGGCATCGAGGGCGTGCTCCGGGAGATCTTCCCGGTTGAGAGCTATGACCGCACCGTCAAGCTCGAGTATCTCCGCTACGAGCTCGGCAAGCCGCGCTACAGCCCGGATGAGTGCCGGCAACTCCGCCTCACCTACGGCCGTCCGCTCCGTGTGGTCCTCAGGCTGACCCGCGAGCAGCCGATCGAGGAGGAGGTCTATCTCGGCGACATCCCGATCATGCTGGGTGGCGGAGAGTTCATCATCAACGGTGCCGAGCGGGTGGTGGTCAGCCAGCTTCACCGTTCGCCCGGCATCGACTTCGTCGCCGACACCGAGTCGACAGACCGCAAGACGCACAACTGCCGCATCATCCCCGAGCGGGGCAGCTGGATCGAGTTCAACGTGTCCAAGAAGGACACGCTTCAGGTTCGGATCGATCAGAGCGGCAAGTTCTCCGCCCTCACGCTGCTCCGCGCCATGGATTCGCGGTACAGCCAGGATGCCGAGATCCTCAAGCTCTTCTACAAGACCGAGAAGCTGAAGACCGAGGGCGGGCGATACGTCTCGAAGGTCGAGGGCAAGATCGCCGTCGACGACATCGTCTACCCGAAGGGCAGTGAGCGGGCCGGCGAGATCATCGTCGATGCAGGGTGCAAGATCACCCATGATCAGGCCGAGTTGATCTGCACCTCCGGCCTGAAGGCCGTGGAGGTCATGCAGGAGCAGAAGGTCCCGTTGATCGTCAACAGCCTCCGCGAGGATGCCGACGAGTCGAAGCGGCGGACGGGTGTCGCTCCGAGCCACGAGGATGCCCTGATCCGCATCTACCAGCGGCTGCGACCGGGCAACCCGCCGGCCCTCGACAAGGCGAAGGCGCTCTTCGAGGAGAAGTTCAAGGACACGAACCGGTACCGGCTTGGGCGGGTGGGTCGATTCCGCATCAACCGCAAGCTCGGGCTCGCCGTGCCCGAGACGGAGATGACGCTCCGGGCGGAGGATCTGATCGCCGCGATCCGTTACATGCTCCAGCTCAGCGAGGGCGAGGGCGAGGTCGAGGTGGACGACATCGATCACCTGGGCAATCGCCGCCTCCGGACGATCGACGAGTTGGCCAGCGACGAGCTCCGCAAGGGGTTTCTCAAGCTTCGCCGCACCGTCCAGGAGCGAATGAGCCTCAAGGACGTGGCGGAGATGTCGCCGCGGACGTTGATCAACCCCAAGAGCATCTCGGCGGCCATCGAGTATTTCTTCGGCCGCGGCGAGCTCTCCCAGGTCGTCGACCAGACGAATCCGCTCTCGATGCTCACGCACGAGCGCAGGCTCTCGGCTCTCGGCCCGGGCGGCCTCAACCGCAAGCGGGCCGGCTTCGAGGTTCGCGACGTCCACATCTCGCACTACGGCCGGATCTGCCCGATCGAGACGCCGGAAGGCACGAACATCGGCCTGATCTCCAGCCTTGCGATCTACTCCGGCGTCGACTCCTACGGCTTCCTCGTCACGCCGTATCGGAAGGTGGCGAAGTGCAAGCTCACGGATGACGTGGTCTGGCTACGGGCCGACGAGGAGCACGAGGCGCATCTGGCTCCTGCCGACGCGACGGTCGTCGACGGCAAGCTCGTGGGCGACAACATCATCGCCCGCTACCGCGGCGACTTCGTGCTCGTGCCCGCCGACGATGTCCAGTACATCGATGTCGCGCCGAGCCAGATGGTCGGCGTGTCGGCCGGGCTCATCCCGTTCCTCGAGCACGACGACGCGAATCGCGCGCTCATGGGCTCCAACATGCAGCGGCAGGCCGTGCCGCTGCTCGTCACGGAGCCGCCGATCGTGGCGACCGGCATGGAGCGAGACGTTGCCATCAACTCCGGCCTGCTCGTGCGGGCTGCGAAGAAGGGCACGGTCACCTACGTCGACGCCGAGACGATCGAGGTCACCCCGCCGAGCGGCACCGCGCCGGACGTCTACCCGCTGAGGAAGTACGTCGGGCTCAACGAGCGGACCTGCCAGAATCAGAAGCCGATCGTGGTTCTCGGCCAGAAGGTCGAGAAGGGCGAGGTCCTCGCGGACGGCGCGGCGACGTACAAGGGCGAACTCGCCCTGGGCCGCAACGTGCTCGTGGGCTTCATGGCCTGGGACGGCTTCAACTTCGAAGATGCGATCATCATCAGCGAAGAACTCGTGGAGGACGACGTCTACACCTCGATCCACATCGAGGAGTACGACATCGAGATCCGCGACACCAAGCTCGGACGTGAGGAGTTCACCCGCGACATCCCCAACGTCGGCGAGCGTGC
>CAIKWU010000486.1 GCA_903831155.1 uncultured Planctomycetaceae bacterium
GTCCTCAGGAATCGGGCCGCGCCGGCCCGCGCGTGCGGATCGATGCCGATGAACCCGATCCGCTCCAGAAACGCGTACTTCCCCAGGGCCTTGGCTTCGATCGGGCCGTAGACCATCCGCTCGGGAAAGAGCTTCTGCCCCACGAGCAGGAAGATCAGCGGGTCCCACCAGCCCGGATGGTTCGAGTAGAAGATCACCGGCTCGCCGGCGAGGGCCGGCACGGCCGTGCCGCCAGCATGCTCGCCGAGCAGCCGCACCGCATGGAAGTTCTTCGCGAGGTACCGCCGCACGTACCACATGAACCAGCCAAAGAGCGGCCGGGAGAACGGCGGCAGGCCGTCTCCCCCCTTCCCTCCTCGCTGATCGTGGCCGACGTCATTCATGGGCGATACGCCTCGCACGTGAAGGTCGCACGGCCTCGCCCATTTCCACCCGCGGCCTCACGGCCGGTCGGCTTCGACTGGGATGCGATCCGGCCAGCCGATCGGAGGCCACGCGCAGGAGCGGGTGCACTTTGCGCCTCACCGGGTGCACCGGGTTCCGCAGGGGCACTCCGTAGCAAAGTCCGCCGGCTCCGAGCATGGTCCTCCGGTCGGCGGCGCATCCAGAACCGCCCGCTCACACGCCGACCGTCGCCCGCGAGCCGCCGGCCTGCCCCACGAGTTTGTCCTGATCGACGCAGTCGGCCGCGATCCAGCCCGACATCAACACCATGGGCATGCCCGGCCCCGGATGGGCCGAGCCGCCGGCCAGATAGAGCCCCTCGACATCGGGCGAGCGATTGGCCGGCTTGAAAGCCCCGAGGTACTTGCCGTGGCTCGCCAGGCCGTAGATCGCGCCGTTGAGCACGTGGTAGCGGTCGTTGATGTCCTGCGGGGTGAGGGCCCGCTCCACGACGATGTGCTTCTCGAGATCCTTCATGCCCGCGGTCTGCTCGAGCTTGCGGATGATCGTGTTGCGGTACTCCGGCAGCATCTTCTTCCAGTCGTGGTGCGGCCGGAGGTAGGGGGTGTGGACGAGCACGTAGAGCGCCTCGCCGCCGGGAATCGCCACCTCGGGCTCGGTCACGGCCGGGGCGCAGACGTAACAGGTGGGATCGGCGGCCGGCTCGCCGCGGTGGTAGATCGCGTCGAACTCCTCGTGCGGGTCGTGCGAGAAGACGAAGTTGTGGTGGATCAGCTGCTCGTACCGCTTGTCGAGTCCCAGGTAGAGCACCACGCCGGAGCAGGCCGGCTCGTACTTCCGGCGGCCGAGGAACTTCTTCCGCGGCGGCCCGTCGACGAGTTCGCGATGCGTGCGGACGCTGTCGGAGTTGCTGACGACGACGGCCGCGGGAATCGTCTCGCCGGCGGCCGTCTCCACGCCCCGAACCTTGCCGTTCTCGACGATGATCCGCTTGATGGGCGTATTCGTGCGGATCTCGACGCCGAGGTCGACCGCCAGGCTGGCGAGGGCCCGCGGCACGGCGCCGGTGCCGCCGCGGGGATACCAGACGCCGTCGTTCGACTGCATGTGGGCAATGCCGCAGAGCACGGCGGGCGACTGCTCGGGGCAGCTGCCGACGTACTGCGTGTAGTGATCGAGCATCTGGGCCGCACGGGCGTCGGGCACGTACGACCGCACGGTGCCGGCGACGCTATGGCCGGGCCGCATCCCGATCAGTTCCTTGATGAACCCGACGGAGAGGCTCTTGCGAACGTTGATCATGTCCCGCATGCCGCCCACGTTCCGCCAGAAGAAGAACTCGTCGGAGATGCGGTGGAGCCGCTGCGAGAGGGCCATGAACCGTCCGTAGCCGTCGCCGGAGCCCGACCCGGGCGCGAAGGCGTCGAGCGTAGCCCGCATCGCCGGCACGTCGGCCACGAGATCGAGCGTGGTGCCGTCGTCGAAGAAGCTCCGCCACTGCGGATCGAGCGGCACGAGATCGAGATACTTCTCCATCTCCAGGCCCGCTTCCGAATAGATCCGCTTGAGCACCCGCGGGATCGTGAGGATCGTCGGCCCCATGTCGAAGCGGAAGCCACCCTCGGAGAGCACGGCCGCCTTGCCGCCGACCCAGGCGTTCTTGTCGCAGAGCGTCACGGCATAGCCGCGGGCCGCGAGCGTGCAGGCGGCGGCGAGCCCCGCGAGCCCGGCCCCGACCACAACCACCCGTTCATCGCCCCGTGCCTGCCTGATCATGCTGCTCGTGCCTCGTGTGCCGATGGGTGCCGCGACTCAGACCGCGGCGGGAGATCGTTTTCCGGACCGCGCCGCCCTGCCCTGCCGCGGCCGCACCGCCGAGCCGTCGAGGCCGAGGTCGCCGAGGAGCAGGTCCGACGTGATCCGCGCCGAGGAGTAGATCACGGGCAGGCCGCTGCCGGGATGGGTGCCACCGCCCACGAGATACATCCCCTCGACGTCCTCGAACCGGTTGTGCGGCCGCATGTGGAGCATCTGGCCGAGGTCGTGGGCGAGGTTGAACGTGGCGCCGCGGTAGATCTCGTAATCGTCCTGCCAGTCGTCGGGCGTGATCATCTTCTCGTAGCGGATGCGGTCGCGAACTCCCTTGATCCCGATCCGCTCGATCTGGTCGAGGGCCACTTCGCGGTAGCCGGCCGCCTCCCGCCGCCAATCGACGTTGGGATGCCGGTGGGTGGTGGGAATGAGGAGATAGAGCGTGCTCATCCCCTGGGGGGCGAGCGTGGAGTCGGTCACGCAGGCGTTCTGCACGTACATCGACGGATCGCGGGAGAGCCGATGCCGGTGCTCGATGTCGGCCAGGCTCTCCCGGTAGTTCTCCGAGAGATAGATGTTGTGGTGGGCCACGTCGTCGTAGCGGCCTTCGATGCCGAGATAGAGCATGAACGTGGAGCAGGAGAATCGCCGGGAGGCGATCTTGCGGTCGTTCCAACGGCGGCGGATCGCATCGGGCACGAGCCGCGTCATCGTCCGGGCGAAGTCGGCGTTGACCACCGTCGCGTCGGCCGGATACTCGCCGCGGGCCGTCTTCAGGGCGGTGATCCGCCGGCCGGCGAACGCGAGCGACTCGACCGGCTCCTCGTAGTGGATCTCCACGCCCATCTCGGTCGCGATCCGGGCCATCGCCTCGGAGACGGCGCCGCAGCCGCCGATCGGATGGAAGACGCCGTGCTCGTATTCGAGGAACGACAGGATCGAGAACAGGCTCGGGCACTTGAAGGGAGACATGCCCAGATACTTCGACTGGAACGTGAAGGCCAGCCGGATCCGTTCGTCGCTGAAGAAGGTGCCGAGTTCCGAGTCGAGGCTCCGCCACGGCTTCAGCATCGGCATCAGCTTCAGAAGTTCGGGCGTGGCGAGGTCGCGCCAACTCTGGAAGGGCTGCTCCAGAAACGGCGCGAACCGCTCGAACTTCGACCGCGTGCTGTCCATGAACCGCGTGAACGCACCGCGGTCGGCCGGGGAGATCCGGGCCACTTCGGCTTCCATCCGCGCGATGTCGGGCGTGCAGGAGAGTTCGCCGCCGCTGCCGAAGATCAGGCGATA
>CAIKWU010000487.1 GCA_903831155.1 uncultured Planctomycetaceae bacterium
CCCGGCATGCGCGGCAGTTCGAGGAGCTCGCCGGCCGCCTCGGAGCCTGCTGAACGCCGCCCCGCCCACGCGGTGACGCTTCCGGAATGCGAATCCGGCAGCCGAGGCGGCCGCCAGCCAACCCCATGGCACGGCCGGCTCGGGCACGGCGACCACGCCGGCCGCCAGCGGCGGACCGGGACGTGTTGTGCGGGCTTGAACTGGGCTTGAGCGGGCTCCAGGGTTCCGGGACGATCCCGGCCCCCTCGGAACGCCCGAATGCAGCGAATGCCGCTCTGGATCGCGATGCTCGCGTGGGCCGCGCTGGCCTGCCAGCCAGCGGCTGCGCAGGAGATGCTGCCGGCTCCGGCCGCCCCGCAGCCGGCGCCGTTCGTGCAGCAGCCCAATCCCTTCGCCCCGCTCCCCGAGGGCGCGGTGATCGGCCCCGGCGGGCCGGTGATGCCCGGGCCTCCCCCCGCGCCGCGGAACGCCGTGGTGATCCCGCCGCTCGACGCCGATCTCGTCTGGACGAAGATGGTCGACGTCACCGACGACTTCTTCAAGGTGCACTCGGAACAGCGGGTCGTGTTCGCCAACGGCGTGCCGACCGAAGGCCGGATCGAGACGTTTCCACAGACGGGGGCGACCATTCTCGAGCCCTGGCGGGGCGATTCGGTCGGCTGGAGCGAACGCTGGGAATCGACGCTCCAGTCGATCCGCCGAGTCGCGACCATGCGGCTCACGCCCGATGCCGCCGGCTGGCGCGTCGAGGTGGAGGTCGAGAAGGAGCTGGAATACCTGTCACGGCCGATGCGGGCGACCACCGGCGGCGCGTCGTTCCGCAACGACGACTCGCTCTACCGCTATGGCACGCCGCTGCCCACGCTCGGCCAGCAGGTGGGCGACCAGCCCCGGCCGGTGGCCAGCCCCACGCCGAACCTCGGCTGGATTCCCATGGGCCGCGACCCCAGGCTCGAGCAGAAGATGCTCGGACGGCTCCTGGCCAAGCTCGGCGTGCCGCCGCAGCCAACGCCCGAGCCCTACTCCCAGCCGCCCGACGCCTCAGGCGTCGCGCCGCTCCAGCCCGGCCCGCCGACGGCCCCGCCCGTTCCGCAGACGCCCGTCTACGGCGCCCCGATCCCGCCGGAGCAGCTGCCGCCGGGCGCACAGGTGGCACCGGGTCCGCCCGTCCCGATCGAGACGCTGCCGATCCCGCGCTAAAACGGATCACCCTTGATCCTCGCGCTCGAGTGCGGTGCTCGTGAAAGCCGACCGGCCGTGAGGCCGCGGGCGAACCACGCTGGACACGGCGTCTTGGAGCAATTCGCCCCACGCCTCACCGCGTTGGGCTTTTACCAGCAAACGCGCGAGCAATGCCGAGCCCGCCGAGCGTCACTCGTCGGTCACGCAGCCCCTCGAGGCCGGAGCCACGCAGCGGATGTACTTGGCGAGCATGCCCCGCGAGGCTTTGATCGGCGGCGCCTTCCATTCGGCCTTCCGTCGGGCGAACTCCTCCGCGGAGACCTCGGCGTCGATCGAGGCGGAGTCGGCGTCGATCACCACCACGTCGCCGTCGCGGACGAGCGCGATCGGGCCGCCGTCCTGGGCCTCCGGCACCACGTGCCCCACGATGAAGCCGTGCGAGCCGCCCGAGAAGCGGCCGTCGGTGATCAGGGCCACGTCGTTGCCGAGGCCGGCGCCCACGAGCGCCGAGGTGGGAGTGAGCATCTCCGGCATGCCGGGACCGCCCTTCGGGCCCTCGTAGCGGATGATCACCACGTCGCCCCGCGCGATGCCGCCATGCTCCAGGGCCGCGAGCATCGCCTCCTCGCTGTCGAACACGCGCGCCGGGCCGCGAAACCGCGAGCCCTCCTTGCCCGTGATCTTGGCGACCGCCGAGTCGGGGGCGAGGTTGCCGTGCAGGATCGTGATGTGGCCGGTCTTCTTCAGCGGATCCTCGACCGGCCGGATGATCTTCTGGCCGGCGGCGAGTCCCTTGGAGGTGGCGAGGTTTTCGGCGAGCGTCTTGCCGGTGACGGTCATGCAGTCGCCGTCCATGAGACCCTTGTCGAGCAGGTACTTCATCAGGCCGCTGGTGCCGCCGATCGAGTGGAGGTCCTCCTGGACGAACTTCCCGCTGGGCTTGAGGTCGGCGAGGTAGGGAATCCGGCGGGCGACCTTCTGGAAGTCGGACGGCGAGAGCTCGACCTCCACCGCCCGGGCCATCGCAATCAGGTGCAGGACCGCGTTGGTCGAGCCGCCGAGGGCCATCACGGTCACGATCGCGTTCTCGAAGGCGCGGCGGGTCATGATCTCCCGCGGCTTGAGGTCGAGCTCGAGCAGGTGGCGGATCGCGGCCCCGGCCCGCTGGCACTCGTCCATCTTGCCGGGATGCTCGGCCGGGATCGACGCGCTGTCGGGCAGCGACATCCCCAGGGCCTCGATGGCGGTGGCCATGGTGTTGGCCGTGTACATGCCGCCGCAGGCGCCGGCGCCGGGGCAGGAGTGCCGAACGATGTCGCCGCGGCGGGCGTCGTCGATCCGCCCCGCCACGTACTCGCCGTAGCACTGGAAGGCCGACACGATGTCGAGCGTGGTCCCATCGGCGAGATGGCCCGGCTTGATCGTCCCGCCGTAGACCATCAACGCCGGCCGATTCAGCCGCCCCATCGCGATCAGGCAGCCGGGCATGTTCTTGTCGCAGCCCGGGATCGCCACCAGGCCGTCGTACCACTGCGCCTGCATCACCGTCTCGATGGAGTCGGCGATGATGTCGCGGGACGGCAGCGAGAAGCTCATGCCGTCGGTGCCCATCGAGATGCCGTCGCTCACGCCGATGGTGTTGAACCGCATGCCCACCATGCCGGAAGCGATCACGCCCTCCCGCACCTTCGCAGCGAGCCGGTCGAGGTGCATGTTGCAGGTGTTGCCCTCGTACCACATGCTCGCGATGCCGACCTGCGGCTTGTCGAGATCGGCGGGCTGCAGGCCCGTGCCGAGCAGCATCGCCTGGGAGGCTCCCTGGGACCGGGGCTGGGTGATGCGGGAACTGTGGCGGTTCAGGGCTGACATGGGCACGGGTTCCTGGGTTGGGAATGGTCGCAGGATAGTATGCTGGGGTCCGCTTTGAAAGCCGCCGCCGGTCTCTCCACCATGCCTCCGGCCTTCGTCTACTTCGACCTCGGCAACGTGCTCGCGCTCTTCGACCGCGAGCGATCGATCCGGCAGGTGGCGGCCGTGAGCGGGGCCGACGAGCGGGCCGTGGCCGCGGTCGTGCTCGACGCGGCCATGCAGCGGAACCTGGAGAGCGGCCAGATCGACTGGAACCGATTCCATGCGGAGTTCGTCCGCCGCACCGGCACCGATGTGGCGGCCGGCACGCTGGCCGCCGCCGCGAGCGACATGTTCCGCCTCAACGTGCCGATCCTGCCCGTGGTGGCCGCCCTCCGCCGGATGGGGATCCCGCTCGGCATCCTCTCGAACACCTGCGAACCGCACTGGCGGCATCTCGAGGCATCGGGATACGCCGTGCTGTCGCGGAGCTTCCGCGAGGTGGTGCTGAGCCACGAGGTGCTGGCGGTGAAGCCCGACCGCGGCATCTATGAAATCGCCGCGGCGCGGGCGGGCGTGGCCGCGGATCGCATCTTCTTCTGCGACGATCTGCCGGCCCACGTGGAGGCGGCCCGGGCCGCCGGCTGGGACGCGGAAGTTTTCGTGTCGGCCCCCGCGCTCGCGGAGCAGCTCGCCCGCCGCGGCCTCAACGTCGGCCTCTGATCGCACCGCGGCGCGGAGGGCGGATCATCCGCCTGCCTCGTCGCCGAGCAGCCGCACGAGCCGCGGCTCATCGAAACGCCCCTCCATCACGACCGATCCGTCGCGGAGCAGGACCGGCACCCGGTCTCCGTAGGCCGCTGCGGTGGCGGCATCGGCATCCACGTCGATCACGTCGACCCGACACCGCCACGTGGCGAGGAGGTCCTCCGCCTCCTCGCAGAGGTGACAGCCACGCCGGGTATAGAGCACGAGTCCCACGTTTTCGGTACCATCCGGAAGGAGACGCGTCGTCCCACCATCCCGATTCTCCGCCCATGTCCACCCCCGTCCAGACCGTCGAAGAGTTTCTCGCCGTGACCCGGCGGAGCGGTCTCGTCGAGGAGTCAAAACTGGCGGCGGCGATCGGGCCATGGGTGGGGCACGGCGGGCCGCCGCCGGAACCGATGCTGCAGGCTCTGATCGATGCCGACCTGCTGACCCGCTGGCAGATCGACCAGCTTCTCAAGGGCCGCTACAAGGGCTTCACCCTCGGCAAGTACCGGCTCCTGAGGCTCCTCGGCGCCGGGGGCATGAGCAGCGTCTACCTCGCGGAACACGCCACGCTCCACAGCAAGGCCGCCGTCAAGGTGCTGCCCCTGAAACGGGTGGAGCAGACCTCGTACCTGGCCCGCTTCGAGCAGGAGGCGCGGCTCGCGGCCCGCCTGAACCATCCCAACATCGTCCGCACCTTCGATCTCGACACCGCGGGATCGGTCCACTTCATCGCGATGGAATACGTCGAGGGCATCGACCTGCACGCCAAGGTGAAGCGGGAGGGGCCGCTGCCCGTCCGGGAGGCTGCCGACTACATCCGCCAGGCCGCCGTCGGGCTGCAGCACGCGCACGAGGAGGGGCTCGTGCATCGCGACATCAAGCCGGCCAACCTCGTGCTCGACACCCGGGGCACGATCAAGGTGCTCGATCTCGGCCTGGCGCTGGCGGTCACCGCCGGCGACGAGGACTGCTCGCTCACGCGCGAGCACGACGAGAAGGTGCTCGGCACCGCCGACTACCTCGCGCCGGAGCAGGCGGCCGACAGCCACAAGGCGGAGCGCCGCAGCGACATCTACTCCCTGGGCTGCACGCTCTACTATCTGCTCGTGGGCAAGGCGCCGTTCGCGTCGGGCAACGCCGCCGCGCGGATGCAGGCCCACCTCAACAAGCCGCCCCCGAACCTGATCGAGCAGCGCCCCGACGTGCCGATCGCGATCGCCGAACTCTATTTTCGGATGATGCAGAAGGCGACCGACGGCCGGCCACAGTCCGCGCAGGAGGTGGCCGATGCCCTCGCGGCGTGGCTCGCATCGACCGACCAGGGCGGGGGCCGTCGCGTGGAAGGGCCACGGCGACAGCTGCCGCGCCGGGCCGTGGCGGTGTCGACGGAGCCCGCGGGCACCACGGTCGTGAGAAGCGGGCCCGGCAGCGGTTCGAGCGGCATCTTTCCCGGACTGCCGACACCGGGCGTCGGCAGTTCCGGAAACCTCCCGAAGCCGCCCGCCGCCGTCGTCGCGGCGCCGGACGGTGGCGAACCGCCGATCATCGTCGTCGAGCAGGCGAAGCCGAAGACGCCCTCGCCTCCCGCCGCGGCCGGCGACGCGGCCAAGCAGGCCGCGCGGGGCCGGAAGCGGCCCGCGGGCTTCGCCGGCCTCCCGATCGGCCTCTGGATCGTGATCGCTGTCGGCCTCATCCTGGCGGGCATCCTCGCCGTCGCCGTGTTCATGAAGAACTCAGGCTGACGCGTCCGCGGCCCGCTTGGCGTGCCGCTCGCCCGGACCGCCCTACCCGATGGCCCACGTCCCCGCGGCGAGGTCGTCGAGACCGCCGCGGTGGGTCAGATCGTAGTCGAGCGGTGTCAGCGTCACGGCGCCGGCCGCCAGCGCGGTGACGTCGGATTCAAGCGGTGACGGCGGCGGCGGCGGCTCGTTCGTGGCCCAGTAGTAGGCCCGGCCCCGCGGATCGACCCGCCGCTCGAATGCCTCGCCGTACCGGGCCACGCTCATCGGCACCACGCGGAGTTCGGGGCGGCCGACCAGTGCGCTCGTGGGAATGTTCACGTTGAAGAGGCTCCCCGGGGCCGGCCGCCGGGCAAGCAGGCCGCGGATCACGTCGAGACCGATCGCTGCCGCCCGGGCGTAGTCGGGGTGGTCGTCCCACTCGAGCGACACGGCGACGCTCGTGATGCCGAAGAACGCCCCCTCGACCGCCGCCGCGACCGTCCCCGAGTAGAGCACGTTGATTCCGGCATTGAGGCCCGCGTTGATTCCGCTGACGACCAGGTCGGGCCTGCGCGGACAGAACTCCGAGATGCCGAGCTTCACTGCGTCGGCCGGGCTGCCGTCAACGGCCCAGCCACGCCGCCGGTCACCCTCGAAGACCTCCTTCGCCGTCAGGGGCGTGAGGAAGGTGATCGCATGACCGACGCCGCTCTGCTCCGTGGACGGGGCCGCGACGAAAACCTCGCCGAGCCCCCGCAGGGCCCGCTCCATGGCGGCGAGCCCGGGTGCGAAAATACCGTCGTCGTTGGTCAGCAGGATCAGCATGCGGCCGCACTATAGCAGGGGCCGCCCGGGGCGGGCACGACCTCGTCGCGAAGGAGCGGGAACGGCCCTATACTGTGCGGCTTTTCCCGCCCCGCCCTCCGCCATGCCAAGCCGCTCCGCACCAGACCGAGCCCGTTCGCCCACGACCGCCGCCTCGCGACAGGCGGAACGGGTGCTGGTCCTCGACTTCGGCTCGCAGTACGCGCAGCTCATCGCCCGCCGCGTCCGCGAGCAGCGCGTCTACTGCGAGATCGTCCGCCACGACATCTCGGCGGAGCGGATCCGCGAGCTGGCGCCTCGCGGCATCATCCTCTCGGGAGGGCCGGCCAGCGTGTATGAGACCGGCGCCCCGCGATGCGATCCGGGCATCTTCCGGCTCGGCATCCCCGTGCTCGGCATCTGCTACGGCATGCAACTGGCGTGCGACGCCCTCGGCGGCCGCGTCGGGCGGGCGGCCGCACGGGAATATGGCCGTTCCGAGTGCGAGGTGCTCGAGCCGGACACCCTCTTCGCCGGAGTGCCCCCGCGCACCGAGGTCTGGATGAGCCATGGCGACCAGGTCGATGGCATCGCCGAGGAGTTCCTGCCGCTGGCCCGCACCGAAACCTGTCCGTTCGCCGCGGTGCGGCACCGCACGCTGCCGATCTTCGGCCTCCAGTTCCACCCCGAGGTCACGCACACGCCCGCCGGCGGGGCCATGCTCGGGAACTTCCTCACCCGGGTCTGCGGGTGCACCGGCACCTGGCGGCTCGACGACTTCGCCGCCTCCACGATCGAGGACATCCGCCGTCGCGTCGGCTCGGGGCGGGTGATCTGCGGCCTGTCCGGCGGGGTCGACTCCGCCGTCGTGGCGGCGCTCCTGAGCCGCGCCATCGGCGACCGCCTCTCCTGCATCCTCGTCGACAACGGTCTCCTCCGGGCCGGGGAGGCGGCGGCCGTCATCGAGGAGTTCACCGGCCACTTCAAGACCGACCTGCACGTGGTCGAGGCCGAGGGCCTGTTCCTCGGCGCGCTCGCCGGAGTGACCGATCCGCAGGAGAAGCGCCGCCGCATCGGCAAGGCGTTCGTCGACTGCTTCGCCGCCGAGGCGGCAAAGATCGACGACGCGGGATTTCTCGCCCAGGGCACGCTCTACCCCGACGTGATCGAGAGCGGTGCCGCGGCCGACGGTCCCGCGGCCACGATCAAGCTTCATCACAACGTGGGCGGCCTGCCGGATGATCTGCAGTTCGAGCTGATCGAGCCGCTCCGCGACCTCTTCAAGGACGAGGTCCGGCAGCTCGGCCTGCAGCTCGGCCTGCCCGAGCGGATCGTCTGGCGGCATCCGTTCCCCGGACCAGGACTCGCCGTCCGCTGCATCGGAGCGGTGACGAGGCCGAGGCTCGACACGCTGAGGGCGGCGGACACGATCGTGCTCGAGGAGCTGGAGCGGGCGGGCCTGATGCGGCAGGTGTCGCAGGCCTTCGCCGTCCTCCTGCCCGTGCAGAGCGTCGGGGTCATGGGCGACGCCCGGACCTACGACGACGTCCTCGCCGTGCGGGCGGTCGAGACCGAGGACTTCATGACCGCCGACTGGAGCCACCTTCCCTACGAGCTGCTGGGGAGGATCTCGACCCGCGTGATCAACGAGGTTCGCGGGGTGAACCGCGTCGTCTACGACATCTCCTCGAAGCCCCCGGCCACCATCGAGTGGGAGTAGCCGCCGCGGCGCGGTATCCTCGGGACTCGGGCGGGCCGCAGGCGGTCCCCCGGCCACGAGGATCGCCATGCAAGTCGCCATCGTCGAGGACGACCCCCTCATCGCCAAGGCCGTCTCGGCCGCGGTCGTCGATGCCGGCCACGAGTGCCGATGGATCCCGGACGGCACCGGGGCGGGCGACGACTCTCTGCTCGCCAGCGACCTCGTGATCCTCGACCTCATGCTTCCGGGCGCCGACGGGCTGTCGGTGCTGCGGGCCGCCCGGTCCCGCGGGGTCCGCACGCCGGTGATCGTCCTCACCGCCCGCGGCCTCGTCACGGAGAAGGTGCAGGCGTTCGAGGCGGGCGCCGACGACTACCTCGTCAAGCCGTTCGACATGGACGAACTGCTGGCCCGCATCGAGGCGGTCCACCGGCGGGCCGGTGACCGGCCGACTCCCACCATGACGGCGGGCGGGCTGCACCTCAGCCTCGCCAACCGGAAGGCGAGCCTCGACGACCACCCCATCGATCTCACGCCGACGGAGTTCAACATCCTCGAACTCCTCATGCGCTTTCAGGGCCAGGTGGTCACCCGCAAGATGCTCTGCGAACACGTCTGGGGCTTCGACTGGGACGGCCCGACGAACGTGATCGAGGTGCACATCAACAGGCTGCGGGGCAAGATCGATCGGGGCCGCGACGGCTCCCTGATCCGGACGATTCGGGGCCGCGGCTATGCGCTCGCGACTGACTGAACTCCTCCGCGTTATTCCCCTCCGCACCCAGCTGACGATCTGGAATGCGGCGGTGGTGCTGGTCACCATGGCAGCCACGCTGGTCGCCGTGCGGCTCGCCACCCGTTCGGCCCTCCATGCCGATGCCGACGCCGAGCTCCGGGCCGCCAGCCAGGAGATCGCCCTCGCCGTCCGCGACCTCGACCCGGACGAGACCGCGATCGTCGCCGAAATGCGACGCAAGGCCGAGAGCAACGAGGAGCGTGGGCTGTTCATGCACCTGCTCACCGAGGACGGCCGGTCGGTCTGGAGCAGCGACCATTGCCCGGAGTCGATCGTGCGGTTCCCGCCGCGGGCGCTCGACCTGCCAGAAAACGTCGTGCAGCTCGGCCCCTACCGATACGTCCGGCTGCGGATCGAGCGTGACGGCGGGCCGTCCTACCACGTCCGCGTGGGCACCTACACCGCGAGGATCGACGAGACGCTCTCGCACCTCCTGCAGATCCTCGTCGCCATCGGCGCCGCGATGTCGCTCGCCGCTCCGCTGGTGGCCTACTGGCTCGCGGTCCGCGCCACGCGGCCGGTCGCGACCATGCTCCGCACGGCGGACAGGCTCAGCCCCACGCGGCTCGGCGACCGGCTGCCCGTCCGGGGCACGAGCGACGAGCTCGACCTGCTCGCCCGCACCATCAACGGCCTGCTCGACTCGGTCGCCAGGCACGTCGACAGGCAGGAGCAGTTCGTCGCCGATGCCGCGCACGAGCTCCGCGGCCCGCTGACCGCGTTGCAGGGGTCGATGGAGGTCGCCCTCGCCCGCGCGGACCTTCCGCAGGACCAGCAGGACACGCTCTCCGACATGCTCGAGGCCGCGCGACACCTCTCCAAGGTCGCCAACGACCTGCTCGTGCTCGCGGAGTCCGGCGGAGGAACGAAGCCGAGCCACCACGTGCTGACGGACCTCACGGCGATCGCCCACCAGACGGTCGGCATGTTTTCCGGTGCCGCCGAGGAGCGGAGCGTGTCGCTGTCCGTGTGGGCCACGGCTCCCGGCGCCGCCCGGGGCGATCCGGTCGATCTCCGGCGACTGCTGAGCAATCTGCTCGACAACGCGATCCGCTTCACGCCCGCGGGGGGCAGGGTGGAGGTGCGTGTCGACAGCGTGGCTGACACCACGATCCTGACCGTGCGAGACACCGGGGCGGGCATCGCCCCCGGCGACCTCGACCACGTGTTCGACCGATTCTTCAAGGTCGACCCGGCACGGTCGCACGGATCGGGCCATCGGAGCGGCGGCCTCGGCCTGTCGATCTGCCGGTCCATCGCGGAGTCGTGCGGCGGCACGATCGGCATCGTCAGCCGCGTCGGCGCGGGGACTACCGTGACCGTCCGATTGCCGGCGATCGCGGCGACACCCCGTGTCCCGCAGTCTCCGCAACTCGCCACGGCGGTTTGAGGAACGCGTTCTGCCGCCCCCGGAGTCGCCCAGCCTTCCCGCGCGCCTGCCGGTGCACGCGCCGCAGCGACCCGCGAGCGTCGCGGGGTCAAGCAGGCCGGCGACGCTGCCGATGACAGCGATCAGAGGGATTACGCTCCGTTTTCCCGACGGGAAGACCGCGCCGTTCAGGCGATCTGGAGGGGAGATCGATGCCGGGCTCCTGCCTTCTCCGGTGCCTGCTCGCCGCGGCGGCGCTGGCGGCGGGCTGGCTACCGGGATCGCCGGGCCTCGGTGGGGAGCCGTTCCCGGTCACGGCCGACTCCGGGGACACCGCAGACACGGTCCCGCTGGCGATCCCGAGCGTCGCCGCGGGGTTCGCCTCGTTCACCGAGGTGTCGGCGGCCGTCGAGGCGGAACGTCAGCGGGTCACGGCCCTCGAGGCACGGCTTACCGAACTCGAGAAGAAGACCACGCCGGAGCCGCTGCCGAGCCCGCCCGCCTCTGCGGCCGGCGATCAGAGGCCGGACGTCGCTGCCGAGGAGAAGGACACGCCGAAGACGGACGCCCAGAAGGCGGCGGAACCCTACGAGATCGGCAGCGACACGAACCTCGCGTCGAGATGGTCGAGCGGCTACCACGCCGAATCGAAGCACAAGGACTTCCGCGTCAAGGTCGGCGGGCGAACCCAGGTCGACGCCGTGGCCTTCAGCGCCGGTCCAGGCCCGGGCAATCAGGCCCCGAATCAGGGTGGGCTCGATCCCGCCCTTGCCGACACGGTCAACCTCCGCCGCGCCCGGTTCCGCGTCGAGGGACGGATGTACGAGTTCTACGACTGGGCCGCGGAATACGACTTCGTCAACCAGATCAACGTCAACAACGAGGTCTACCCGACGGAGCGGGACTCCGGACCATCGACCGCCGTGACGGACCTCTGGCTCCAGGTGCGTGAACTGCCGGTGCTCGGCACCGTCCGCGTCGGCAACCAGAAGGACCCCTACGGCTACGAGCATCTCACGAGCAGCCGCTGGCTCAACTTCATGGAGCGGTCCTTCGCCCAGGACGCGTTCGAGGGTCCGTTCAACAACGGCTTCCTGCCCGGCATCCAGGTGATGAACAGCAACGAGGAGGGCAACGTCGGCTGGCAGATCGGCGAGTTCAAGAACACCTCGAATCCGTTCGGATTCTCCAACTCCTCCGGCGGCAGCATGACCGTGGGACGACTCGTGTTCCTCCCCGTGTACGAGGACGAGGGGCGGAAACTCCTGCATCTCGGCATCTCGGGGCGGACGATGGAACCCCGCAGGCAGTACACCTCGTTCGACACCAAGACCGGCCTGCCGAAGGGGGATCCGGTCACCGCGGTCCGCTTCCGCAGCCGCGGCTCGATCCGCAACGGGCCGCCCGGGCCGCTCAACTCGATCTACGCCGACTCCGGCCTGCTCGAGGGCTCGTGGCAGAACATGATCGGCCTCGAGTTCGTGGGCAACAACGGGCCGTGGTCGTTCCAGTCGGAGTACTTCGGCTCGTGGCTCTACAACGCCACGACGACGAGCGCCGGCCCGCTCAACACCAACGGCTATCAGCCCGCTCCAGGCACGAACGTGGGCACCGTCTACTACCAGGCCGGCTATGCCGAGGTGCTCTACTTCCTCACCGGCGAGAGCCGCACCTACTCGAAGATCGAGTACCGCTTCGATCGCCCGGTTCCCCACAACAACTTCTACGCGATCCGCGGCGGCGGCTCGGGACGCCGGCTGAGCGTGAGCGAGGGTGCCTGGCAGGTGGGCATGCGCTACAACTACCTCTGCCTCAGCGATGGCGAGGTCAACGGCGGTGTCCTCAACGGCATGACCCTCGGGCTCAACTGGCTGCTGAATCCCAACGCCCGTGTGTATTTCAACTACGACTTCACGTATCGCAACTTCATCAGCACGCCGTTCACCAAGGTCGACGGCGTGGTCACTCCGTCGCCGAGCTACGACGGCAGCGGCTGGATCCACGGACTCGGCATGAGACTCGCGTTCGACTTCTGATTCCGACCACTGTCGGGCCACCATCTCCGGAACACACCCATGCGACGCACCAACACGGCCGCCTTCCTGATCGCCGCCGTGGCCCTGGCAGCTGGCGGCCTCATGACCCGCGCCCTGGCCGGATGCACCGGATGCACGGGCGGATGCCGCGAGTGCGTGCCCGCCTGCAGCGGCACCTGGGACGAGAAGGAGTCGTCGGAGCCGGTCTACAGCATGAAGTGCGAGTACGCCTGCACCAGAGGCCGCGATTCCTGGCACGCGCCGCCCCCGGGATGCCGCTGCCGGCCGCCGTGCGGCGAGGTGATCGTCAAGAAGAGGTGCTACAAGACGGACGGGCCGAAGCACGTCGAAAGGGTGCCGAAGTACGAGGTCCGGATGGTGCCCGTCGAGCCTGCCGGCGGCTGCGACCACTGCCGGCCAGAGGGCCGGCTATGCTGGTGGAATCCGCTGGCCTTCCTGCACCGCTGCACGTCGTGGTGGTGACCGGCGGCGATCGCCTCCGCATGCCACGCGATTCCGCCACGATCCCCTCGGAGATTGCCGCCGGGGTCATCTTCGCCCTGCCGGTCGAGGCCGACGCCTTCGAGCGACTGGCCGAGGGCCGCCGCGAGACCCGCGGCGCGCGTTTCACGTTCCACGTGGGCGTCGTCGCGGGACGACGCGTCGCCTGGTGCGTGTGCGGGGTCGGCGGCGAGGCGGCCGCTGCCGCGACCCGTCACCTGATCGCCGGCCATCGGCCGCGGGTGGTGGTCACGGCCGGCTTCGCGGGCGCACTCGACCCCAGTATCCCACGCGGTACCGTGTTCCGACCCTCGCGTGCCGTGACGGATGGCGACGCGGCGGCGATCGATCTCTCGCTCCAGGCTGGCGGGTCGGCCCCGCTCACGATCGTGAGCGTCGCCGCCGTGGTGGCGACGGTGGAGGCGAAGCGGGCGCTCGCCGCCCGCACCGGCGCCGCGGCCATCGACATGGAGACGTACGCCGTGGCCGGGGCGGCGACGCAGGCCGGGGTGCCGTGCCTCGGCGTCCGCGTGGTCTCGGACGACGCGGACCAGGCATTGCCGCCGGAGGTGGCCGGCCTCGCGGCGAGGCGATCGCCCCTCGGCCGGCTCGGCGCCGCGGTCGGGGCGATCGGCCGCCGCCCCTCGGCAGCCCTCGACTTCTGGCGACTCTGGGAACACGCGGTGGTCGACTCGCGAACACTCGCAGCCGCGGTCGTGGACCTGATCGCCGGCCTCGACTGAGGCCCTCGCGAATCAGCCGCCGACGAGCAGTCGGACCAGGAGACTCCTGCGCAGGTCTGCTGCGGGCCCGGGCACGTCAATCCCGAGCGCTCGACCCACCTCCTGCGCGGCGATGCGGCCACTGCGAATCGCCCCCTCCATCGTCGATGGCCAGCCGGTCGCGGTCCAATCACCGGCCAGGACGAGGTTGGCCACGCCGGTGCGGGCGGCCGGTCGAAACGCCTCCACGCCCGGCCGAACGGAGAGCACGGCCGTAGGGTCGGTGACGACCTTCGCCTCGCGGAGCGTCGCCTCGCGGGCGTGCGGCAAGACCTCCCGAATCTCGGCGACGACCTGGTCGACGAGAGCCCGCCGGTCGCCCTGGAGCAGCCCACGGGATGCGCTGATCACGACCTGGCAGTGGCCGGCCCCGGGTTCCCCCCGAAACACCCACTGCGACACCCGACCCACGAGCACCGCGTGCGGCACGTCGACGACGTCGCGGTCGAACCAGAGATGGACGGCGGTGATCGGCGAACCCGCGAGCCGGTCGTCGCCGGACCCCACGACGTCGGGCACCAGCCGGCCGGCCGCCTTCCACGGCACGGCCAACACGACCGCATCGCACGGCACCACCTCGGCGCCGAGGCGAACGGCCGTCACCGCATCGTGGCCGTCATGCTCGATCGCCGTCACGGCCGCGCCCGTGCGGACGGCGGCCCGCCGGGCCTCGAGCCTGGCGACGAGTCGCTCACCGAGCAGGGTGCCGAGCGGGATCGTCGGGACGATCAGGTCGGCGGCGTCGCGGTGGGCCAGGAAGCCATCAACGGCCACCTTGCGGGCGGCGGCCACGCTCACGAGGTCGATCGACTCACCGAGCGCGCTCTCGATCACCGGCTGCCAGAACAGCCGAATCACGCGATCGGGCTGCGCCGCGGCCCTCAGCCACTCCAGGGCCGTCGCCGCATCGGCACGGTCGGTCGGTCGGTGCCGGGCCAGGCGGAGCATGCCCCGGGCCAGCGAGAACTTCTCGACCATGGAGAAATGCCGCATCCCGAGGAGCAGGGGGGCGAGGTGGAGCGGGGCCGGCAGTGACCGCGAGGGCGTGCACCGGCTGCGGTCACCGTCGGGGCCGATGAACCAGAGCGTGCGATCGCGACGGAGCGCGTCGTCGAGCCCGCCCCAGCGGCAGAGGTCGAGGAAGTTCGTGCAGCAGCCCATCGCCACGTGCTGGCAGGCATCGACGAGACCCCCTGAGACCGGATCCTCGAACGAGGCGGCCCGCCCGCCGCACCGCCGGCGCGACTCGAGGACGGTGACCCGGCACTCGCGGTCCGTCAGCGCGGCCGCGGCTGCGAGCCCGGCGAGGCCGCCGCCGACGATCACCACGTGCGGCCTGCCGGTCACGTTCGTCGTCGCCCCCGCGCCGGTCATCGTCGCCACCTCGTCCCGAAAGCGACGGTCGCCGCGGCCGACGCCAGGAGGCGGGGCTTCGAGGATCGCACGCGGGTCGTGAAGATCGCCGTGCCCGCCCGGCGGACGGCGGCGAGGAGCGACCGGTAGACACCGAACATCGCCCGAAACACGACGCGTCCGTCAGTGGCCAGCATCCCGTCGAGCGCCGCGGCGGCGCGGAACCGCGCCGCCGCGCGATCAGCCTCCATCGTGGCCAGTCGTGCGAAGCCGGTCCCGATCCGGCCCGCGAGCAGGTCGTCCTCGCGGCAGCCGCAGGCCGTGAGATCGGCCCGCGGAAGGTAGATGCGCCCGCGGGCGAGGTCCTCGGGAATGTCGCGGAGGATGTTCGTCAGCTGAAACGCGACGCCGCAGTCATGGGACACTTCGATCGCCGCGGGGTCGGTGAACCCCCAGACGTGGATCGCGGCGATGCCGACCGCACTCGCCACACGGCTGCAGTAGATCTCGAGTTCGGCCGGCGTGTCGTAGCGGGAGCGGTCGAGATCCATCCGCACCCCCGCGAGGATGTCGCGGAGGCAGCCGGGCGGAATGGCATAGCGGCGGACCGTGTCGGCCACGGCGCGGAGCACGGGCTCGTCGACCTGGCTGCCGGCGAGCGCGTCGTCGGTCTGCGCGGCGAAGGTGGCGAGGGCTGCGGCGGCCGCCGCGGGGTCGGCCGCGTCGTCGACGAGGTCGTCGGCCACGCGGCAGAACGCGTAGATCGCCGTGGTGCCCCGTCGCTTGGCGGCCGGCAGGAGCGAAATCGGCATCGCGAAGCTCGAGCCCGACCGGCGGAGGATGGCGGCACAGGCGGCGTGGTCGAAATCGAGCCCGGTCATCACCGCCTCCCCTCGGAAGCGAGCGATCGCCACCAGGCGCGGACCGCGAGCGTGGCCTTCGTCCAGCGGCCCACGGTCGGCCGACGGGAGAGGGTGTCGAAGCCGGCCCGCTCGATGGCGTCGGCGACCGCCCGTCCTCCGCCGACGAACATCGCGATGGCAGGACGAAGCACCGCCGGCCCGGCATCGGCAAGGGGCTCCCCGGCATGGAAGCACCGTCGAGCCCAGGCCACCTCCTCGGCCAGCAGCCGCCGCAGGGCCGTGCCGGCGGTCGATTCGTCGAGCATCGCCTCGTCCACTCCGAACCGCTCCATGTCCTCGCGCGGCAGGTAGACGCGGCCGGCAAGCCGGTCCCGCCGGACGTCCTGCCAGAAGTTCACCAGCTGCAGGCCGGTGCAGATCGAATCGGACATCGCCACCAGCGTTGGATCGCGGCAGCCCTCGAGGGCCAGCACGATGCGGCCCACGGGGTCGGCCGACCGGCGGCAGTACTCGACGAGTTCGTCACGGGTCTGGTAGTGCGACGTCGTCTGGTCCTGCTCGAAGGCGGTGATCAGGTTCTCGAAGGGCTCACGATCGAGATCGGCGCCACGGATCGTGTCGGCAAGCGCGATGAACACCGGATGGCGGGGGTGGCCCGCGAAGCAGGCATCGAGCTCGTCCCGCCAGTCCGCCAATGCCGCGGTCGCCTCCGCCGGCGTCGCCGATTCATCGCCGAGATCGTCGGCCCAGCGGGCGAAGGCATAGACGTTCGCGAGGTGCTGCCGCAGCCGCGGCGGCACGAGGCGGGTGGCGACGGTGAAGTTTTCGTAGTGCCGTCGGGCCACCGCCCGGCAGAACGCCTCGGCCGAGGCGAGATCGCCGGCGACCGGCACGCCGGCCAGCCGCCAGGCGGCCGGATCGCGGCGTGCCGCCTCGTGGTGCGGGGGCGTCGGGAACGGCGATGGTCGGGATCCGGTGTGCATGACGGTTTCCAGGAAGCCCGCGGCGACACCTCGCCGCCTGCCCGTCTGGCCGTGTCCCGCAGCCTCCACTACGATTCGACGGCGGGAATGATGGTTGTACCCGATGGAGCCCTCTCCCCGCCGCCTGCCCCGATCCGCCCCGACCCGGTGCCAACGATGAAGATCCTCCTCGCCAGCCCCCGCGGCTTCTGTGCCGGAGTCAACATGGCGATCGAGACCCTGGAGACGGCGATCCGGCTCCACGGCACCCCGATCTACGTGTTTCACGAGATCGTGCACAACAAGCACGTCGTCGACCGGTTCACCCGCGAAGGCGTGGTGTTCGTGGACGCCGTCGAGGAGGTTCCCGAGGGGGCCGTGCTGCTGTTCTCGGCCCACGGCGTCGCTCCCGAGATCCGCCGCGTGGCGGCTGAGCGGCGATTGCAGGCCATCGACGCCACCTGCCCGCTGGTCACCAAGGTGCACCTCGAGGCGATCAAGTACGCGAAGAGCGGGCACCGGATCGTGCTGATCGGCCACGAGGGGCACGACGAGGTGATCGGCACCATCGGCCAGGCACCCGACGCCTTCACGCTGGTGGAGACTCCGGACGACGTCGATTCGCTCCCCTTCGGCCCCGACGACAGGCTCGCCTACCTCACGCAGACGACGCTCTCGGTCGACGATGCGTCGCGGATCATCATCCGGCTGCGGGAGCGTTTTCCCGCGATCGTGGGGCCGCCGAAGGACGACATCTGCTACGCGACCCAGAATCGGCAGGAGGCCGTCCGGATCCTGGCGGCCGACGCCGACATCGTGATCGTGCTCGGCAGCCAGAACAGCTCCAACAGCCAGAGGCTGGCGGAGCTCGCCCGTGAACGGGGCATTGCGGCCCACCTCATCGACGGCGCCAACGAGATCGACCCGGGCTGGTTTCGGGGCCACGAGACGGTGGTGATCACGGCCGGCGCCAGTGCCCCGGAGAGCGTCGTCCAGGACTGCGTCACGTGGCTTCGTGACCGCTTCGCAGCCGACGTCGAGGAACGGTCGATCCGGGAGGAGGACGTCTACTTTCCGCTGCCCAAGGAACTGCGGGCCGCCGCCACGGCCGCACGCCTTCCGATGGCCTGAGCCGTCCCCGTAACCGCGGGCTTGCAGCCTGCGGGGCCGCGATGCGGCTCGGGGCTGCCCGTGCCACCTCGCTGGCCGTTCGCCTCGGCCCTCCGGGCCTGCGGCGGCTTACGGCCGGCTGGATGCCGGCCGCTCGTAAGCGGACGGGGCCAGGATGGCCCGCCCGCGGGAATCAGTGCTGGAGCTTCTTGTAGCGGAAGCGGTGCGGCTCGTCGGCCGTGAGGCCCAGACGCTCCTTCCGGCTCCGCTCGTAGACCTCGAAGTTCCCCTCGCAGACGTGGACGTAGCCGTCGCCCTCGAAGGCGATGATGTGCGTCGCCAGCCGGTCGAGGAACCAGCGGTCGTGGGTGATCACCACCACCGAGCCGGCGAAGCTGGTGATGCCCTCCTCGAGCGATCGCAGCGTGTCGACGTCGAGATCGTTCGTCGGCTCGTCGAGGAGCAGCAGGTTGGCGCCGCCGCGAAGCAGCTTGGCCAGGTGCACGCGGTTCCGCTCGCCACCCGAGAGCGTGCCGACCTTCTTCTGCTGGTCCGGCCCCATGAAGTTGAACTTGGCGACGTAGCTCCGGGCGTTCACCGTCCGCTTGCCGAGTTCGATCGTGTCGTGGCCGCCGGAGATCTCCTCGAACACCGACTTGCCGGGATCGAGGGCGTCGCGATTCTGGTCGACGTAGCCGATGTCGACCGTGGACCCGACCTTGATCGTTCCCGAGTCGGGCTTCTCCGCCCCGACGAGCATGCGGAAGAGGGTCGTCTTGCCGGCGCCGTTGGGGCCGATGATCCCCACGATCCCGCCGGGAGGGAGCTTGAACGAGAGGTTCTCGAAGAGCAGCTTGTCGCCGAAGCCCTTCGAGATGTTCTCGACGTCGATCACCTGGTCGCCGAGCGCCCGGCTGGCGGGAATGAAGATCTCGATGTCCTGATCCCGGACCGCCGCCTGCTCGGCGGCGAGTTTGTCGTACGCCGCCAGGCGGGCCTTGCTCTTGGCCTGTCGTGCCTTGGGCGACATCCGCACCCACTCGAGTTCCTTGTCGAGCGTCTTCTGGCGGGCGCTGGCCTGCTTCTCCTCGAGTTCCAGGCGGGCCTTCTTCTGCTGGAGCCACGAGGAGTAGTTGCCCTCGAAGGGCATGCCCCGGCCGTGGTCGACCTCGAGGATCCACTTGGCGACGTTGTCGAGGAAGTAGCGGTCGTGCGTCACGGCGACGACGGTGCCCGTGTATTCGGCGAGATGCCGCTCCAGCCAGTTGACGCTCTCGGCATCGAGATGGTTCGTCGGCTCGTCGAGCAGGAGGAGGTCGGGCTTGTCGAGGAGCAGCTTGCAGAGCGCGACGCGGCGACGCTCACCGCCCGACAGGTTCGTCACGCCCCAGTCGCCGGGGGGCAGGTTCATCGCGTCCATCGCGATCTCCACCTGGCGGTCGAGATCCCAGAGGTTCTTGGCGTCGATCTCGTCCTGCACCGTGGCCTGCTCGGCGAGCAGTTTCTCCATCTCGTCGTCGGACATCGGCTCGCCGAGCCGGGCGTTGATCTCCTCGAACCGCCGCAGCACCGCCCGCGAGTGGTCCACCGCCTCCATCACGTTTTCGAAGACGGTCTTGTTCGGATCGAGCCTCGGCTCCTGCTCGAGATAGCCCACCGTGTAGCCGTCGGCGAGCCGGGCCTCGCCGTCGTACTCCCGGTCGATGCCCGCCATGATCTTCATCAGCGTGCTCTTGCCCGCGCCGTTGCGGCCGAGCAGGCCGATCTTCGCGCCGGGATAGAACGCCAGGTTGATGTTCTTGAGGAGCTCGCGCTGGCCGAACTTCTTGTTGAGGTCGATGATCTGGAAGATGAAGGCTGGACCCATCGGATGAACACAGGCTCGCGGGGGGAATCGTGGCGGGGATGTCCGGTGAGGGATCCTAGCAAAACCGCCCGCGCGGCATGAGGGGCCGTTGCTGGCCGGCGGCACATGGACTACGATGCAACGTGGCGGAAAAACCGCCGTTTTCTGCACGTCCGTGAGGAGATCCCCCATGCCCGACTACGTCCATCCCGAAGTGCTCGTGTCGACCGAGTGGGTGGCGGAGCACCTCTCCGATCCGCGGGTGCGAATCGTCGAGTCGGACGAGGACCGGGCGCTCTACACCCAGGGCCACATCCCCGGTGCGGTGGAGATCGACTGGGCGGTGGACCTGCAGTGCCCCGTGGTCCGCGACTACATCGACCGCTCCGCCTTCGAGAAGCTCTGCGCGGAACGGGGCATCTCGAACGACACCACCGTGGTGTTCTACGGCGACAAGAACAACTGGTGGGCCTGCTACGCGTTCTGGGTGTTCAAGCTCTACGGCCACGCGGACTGCCGGATCATGAACGGCGGCCGGAAGCGCTGGGAACTCGACGGCCGCGCCTGGTCGGGAGAACGGGTTTCGTACCCGCGTGCCCAGTACTCCGCGCGGGAGCAGGATGGCTCGATCCGCGCGCTCCGCGACGAGGTCCTCAAGCACAGCAAGGCCGGCAAGCAGTTGCTCGACGTCCGCAGCCCGGAGGAGTACCGCGGCGAACGGATGCACATGCCCGACTACCCCAACGAGGGCGCCGTCCGCGGCGGCCACGTTCCCGGAGCGGCCAACGTTCCCTGGCCGATGAACTGCAACGACGACGGCACGTTCAAACCCGTGAAGGAACTCGAAAAGCTCTACATCAAGGAGCTCAAGATGAAGCGGCGGTCGCCCACGATCGCCTACTGCCGCATCGGCGAGCGGTCGAGCCTGACCTGGTTCGTGCTCACCTACCTGCTCGGCTTCGGCAACGTGAAGAACTACGACGGCTCATGGCTGGAGTGGGGCAACTCCGTCCGCGTGCCGATCGCGAAGGGCGCGGCACCGGGAGGCTCCGTGTCGGCGGAGACCGCCCCCGCGGTGCATGCCTGACCCATGACGGGCGTGAGTGACCGGCTCGATGAACTGGTCGGCGAATTCGCCGACCTCGACTCCCGCGAGAAACTCGAGCTTCTCGTCGACTTTGCGAACGGCCTGGCTCCGCTGCCGGCGGAGTACGTGGCACGCAAGACGAGCGAGGATCGACGAGTGCACGAGTGCCAGACGCCGGTATTTCTCTGGACCGAGTCGGTCGCCGGCTCCGCCCGACTCGTCGCGGAGGTCGCCCCCGAGGCTCCCACCGTCAAGGGCTTCGTGGCAGTGCTCGCCGACGCGATCAACGGGCGGCCGGTCGGGGAGGTCGCCTCGATCTCCGACGACGTGCTCGACCGGATGGGCCTGGCCGCCGTGCTCGGCATCCTCCGCACGCGAGGGCTGCGGGCGATCGTGGCCCGCATCAAGCGAGGTTTTGCCGAACGGGCGGCCGCGGGCTGAGCCGCGGCACCGACCGCTCACTGTTGGAACGACGCATCGGGACACGACGCACCAGGAAAGGATCCAGCCATGTCGCCCGCGG
The DNA here is from genome assembly GCA_903831155.1 of uncultured Planctomycetaceae bacterium. Classification (GTDB taxonomy): domain Bacteria; phylum Planctomycetota; class Planctomycetia; order Pirellulales; family UBA1268; genus QWPN01. The sequence continues at coordinate 21,242 of CAIKWU010000487.1, forward strand.
AGAAGGTGGTCGCCGGGATCGATCTCGGCGGTACCGCCATCAACTACACCTTTCTCGACGAGCGGGGTGAGTTCCTCATCGACGGGCTCTGCGAGCACCCCGCGCGGAGCGTCGAGGGGCCGGACGTGTGCCTTGGCCAGATCGCCGACGGACTCGAGATGGCCTGCGGTCGGGCGGGCCTCGATCGTGCCAAGCTCGTCGCGGTGGGCCTCGACACGCCGGGCCCCGCCAGCGGCGCCGGCGTGCTGAGCAGGAAGGGCTCCACCAACTTCGTGCATCCCGCCTGGGCCGGCTACGACATGCGGGCCGGCCTCGAGGAGCGTCTCGGCCTGCCGGTGACCTATCTCAACGACGGCAATGCGGCGGCGCTCTGGGGCCACGTGTCGATCTTCGGCTCGGAGAATGCGGCGACCAGCGTCTCGGCCATCATCGGCACGGGCCTCGGCGGCGGCGTGATCGTCGGCGGACGCGTGGTGACCGGCCGCAACGGCTTCGGGGGCGAGCTCGGCCACGTCCTCATCCCCCATGCGGCCATCGAGGAGATCGCGGGCATCGTGCCCGCCTGCAACTGTGGCCGCTTCGGTGACCTCGAGTCGCTCTGTTCGCTGACGGCCATTCGCCGCAACCTTCTGCCCCACTTCCTCTCGCGGAATCCCGGCCACCCGCTGGCCACCGAGGAGATCGGCGACGCCGCCAGGAAGGTCAGGGGCCTTGCCGAGAGGGGCGACGCGATGTGCCGCGACATCTTCCGGGTCCAGGCCCGGGCCCTGGGCCTGTTCTTCGACGAGATGGTGAACGTGTTCGATCCCGACGCCCTGATCGTCGGCGGCGGCGCCGTCGAGACGAGCGACGAGTTTTGCCGCTGGTTCCTCGACGAGATCCGCGCCGGGATGCCGGCGCAGCGGGAGGAGCAGGCCGCCCTGCCGATCCGCGTGATGCCGTCCGGCGACTCGGCCGGCGCACGGGGCGCCGCCCTCGACGCGGCCCGGATGGTCCGCGAACGGAGCCTGTGAGAAGCCCATGCATCGCGGCGGCCTCCTCCGCCTCTGCTCCGTGTTCCTCGCCTCGATCGCGTCCCTGACGGCGGCCGGCGGCGAGGGGCTCACGACGTCGACCGACGTGGTCGTCTACGGCGCGACGTCCGGCGGGATCGTGGCGGCGATCCAGGCGAAGACGATGGGCCGATCCGTCGTGGTCGTGGAGCCCGGGCGGCACGTCGGCGGGCTGACCGCCGGCGGCTTGGGGGCCACCGACATCGGCAACAAGGCGGCGATCGGCGGCCTCTCCCGGGAGTTCTACCGCCGCATCGGCCGGCACTACGCCGACCCAGCCGCATGGACCCGCGAGCGGAAGGACGACTACGAGAATCGCCGCAGGGCGCCCGGCGAGCTCGAGATGTGGACCTTCGAGCCGCACGTCGCCGAGCGGGTCTGCCGCGACTGGCTCGCGGAGTCGGGCGTCGAGGTGGTCGCGGGCGAGCGACTCGACCTCGACGACGGCGTGGAGAAGGACGGCGCGGCGATCCGTTCGATCCGCATGGAGTCGGGCCGCACCTTCTCCGGCCGGATGTTCATCGACGCCACCTACGAGGGCGACCTGATGGCCGAAGCGGGCGTGGCGTTTCACGTGGGCCGCGAGGCCAACGCCACCTACGGCGAGACACTCGACGGCATCCAGATGGCCCGGGCCACGAAGCACCAGTTCACGCACGATGTCGATCCATACCTCGTGCCGGGCGACCCCTCCAGCGGCCTCCTGCCACTGATCTCGGCGGAGCCGGCGGGCGCGGACGGCGACGGCGACCACCGCGTGCAGGCCTACTGCTTTCGGATGTGCACCACCGACGTGCCCGCGAATCGCGCCGAGTGGCCGAAGCCGGCGACCTACGACGAGGGCGTCTACGAAATCCTGCTGCGGAACTTCGAGGCCGGTGACCACAGGGTTCCGTGGAACCCCGTGCTGATGCCGAACCGCAAGACCGACACGAACAACAACTTCGCCGTCAGCACCGACTTCCTCGGCGCCAACTACGACTACCCGTGCGGCGATCATGCGGCCCGCGAACGGATCATCGCGGCCCACCGCGACTACCAGCAGGGGCTGATGTGGACGCTCGCCAACCATCCGCGGGTGCCCGACGCGGTGCGGGCGCACTTCCGCCGCTGGGGGCCGGCGAAGGACGAGTTCGTGGACAACGGCAACTGGCCGCACCAGCTCTACGTCCGCGAGGCCCGCCGGATGGTCTCCGACGTGGTGATGACGCAGCACCACTGCCAGCAGCGACAGGCGGCCGACGACCCCGTCGGCCTCGGCGCCTACAACATGGACTCGCACAACGTCCGCCGGCTGGTCACGGCCGACGGAACCGTTCGCAACGAAGGCGACATCCAGGTCGGCGTGTCGCCGTACCGGATCTCGTGGCGGAGCATTCGGCCGAGGCGGGAGGAGTGCACGAACCTCGTCGTGCCGGTCTGCCTCTCGGCCTCGCACATCGCCTACGGCTCCATCCGCATGGAGCCCGTGTTCATGGTGCTCGGCCAGTCGGCCGCCACGGCGGCGTGCCTGGCGCTGGAGGCCGGCGTGGCCGTGCAGGACGTTCCCTATGACCGGCTCCGCGAGCGGCTGCTCGCCGACGGCCAGGTGCTCGAATCGAAGGGGCCGGCCCGCAAGGCCGCTTCCAAGTAGCGCTGCCGACATTCGCGATGCATCGGGGATGCCCGTGCCCCGTCGCCGGACGTTCGCGACGGGCATCCTGCCCGTCGCTCACTCGGATGCCGCCTGCGCTACGCCATCGTGGCTTCGCTTGGCGGCATACGCCGGCTCTCGGAGCACGGGCATCCCCTCGCTGAGTTCTTGCCTGTCGGGTCGACAATCTTGAGG
>CAIKWU010000488.1 GCA_903831155.1 uncultured Planctomycetaceae bacterium
GCCGTGGAAGTGGAGCACGGGCACGGGCCGCGACGGCGCGATCAACGCCAGGGCCAGCGGTCCGGCGACCGGCGCGATCGAGGCCACGAGATCGGCCGCCTCGGCCCCGACGCGATACGCCATCATCGCGCCGTTTGACATCCCCGTGGCATGCACGTGGCGAGCGTCGATCGGCACCCGGCCGGCGACGTCGGCGACCAAGGCGCGCGCGAAGCCCACGTCGTCCGAGCCGGTGTCGCGGGCCTCGCCGCAGCAGTTGCCGCCATTCCAGGTGAAGAGGCCGTCGCGGGAGCCGGTGCCGGCCGGATAGGCGACGACGGCCCGTCCCTCGGCGGCCAGCACGTCGAGTCCGGAAAACCTCCGCATCATCTCCGGATGGCTCTGGCCGCCGTGGAAGGCGAGCACGAGTGGCCAGCCGGCCGGCGGCGGCGGGGCATCGGGTATGCAGACAAGCGCCTGCCGTCGCCGCGCGGCGACGGGAAGGTCGAGTTGCACCGTGCGGAAGCCAGGCTGCGGCATGCGTGGGCGTTTCCAGACGTTCAGCCGCTCGCCGGCAGGGTATCGGCGGCCCGCCGCGGCCGGCCGGAGTAGCGGGCCACGATCGCCCGCGCCATGTCGGCGATTCGCTCGCGGACGTCGAGCGGATCGAGCACCTCCACCATCTCGCCGAGCGCAAGCAGTTGCGGAATCATCTCGCCATCCCAGGCCCGTTCGATCTCGAGGATCACACCGCCGTCGGCCTGCTGGCGGACCTTCTGTCGCGGGTGAAACGGCTTTTCGACGGCCCACCGCGCCCGCTCGGGCTCGACGCGGATCCGATACCGCCGCGGCGGATCCGTCGAACGGTAGATGGTGATGCTGTCGGCGAGCAGGTCGGCGACGGGCGTCGGCGGTCGGTCGAACGTCCGCGACGTCACGCGGGCGTCGGTGACGCGATCGAGCTTGAAGAAGCGGATGTCGCCGTCGCCCCGCGACGCCTTCCGCCCCGCGGACGCGGCTCGGCGGGCCGCAATGTAGACGGCGCCGTCGTAAAGCACGATCGCCTCGGGCCGGATCGTCGATTTCTTCGGCTTCGTGTCGGCCAGGCTCGTGTACCGAATCTCGAGTTCCAACGAGTTGCGGATCGCCCGGTGCACGGCGTTGAGCATCCGCGAGCGATACTTGCCTCTCGCAGGCCGGGGATGCACGACGAGACCTTCCTGGTGGTCGCCCACGTAGGTGAGCAGCTCCGGCGTCGCCACGCGTTCCAGCTTGTCGATGACCTGCGAGACTCCCCGCCAGTAGATCGTGCCGGCGAGCGGCGCCAGCAGGTCGCGGGCCACCGCGAGCGACAGCAGCTCCGGAAGCGTGATCGCGGGGGCGGTGAGTTCCACGGCGCCGCGACCGGGGCGGATCTCCCAGGCCTGCACCGTCGCCCCGCGAGGTGACCGCTTTTTCGTTTCCTTCACCGCATAACCGAACCGGACGAGAAACTCGACGTCGCGCCGGATGTTCTTGTCAGACATCTCGTCGATCACGCCCCGCGACTGGAGCCGGTCCTTGAGTTCCGCCGTGGAGAGCGGCTGCCGGGCCCCGAAGAGGATGTCGATGAGGTGGAACACCCGCAGGAGTTGTTCGTGACGGCTGAGCGAATCCATGGCGTCCTCACTCGCGGGCTTGGCGACCAACCCGGGCCGCATTTTCGATCCGCCCGAGCATGGGCTCGTCCTTGAAGATTGGCAACGTCTCGTGTCCGGGACGGCTGAACGCCGCCGACGCCATCGATCGCACCTGCAATCCCATGCTGTTCATGCCCAGTGAAAGAACGTGTTTCGCGACCAATTATCCGCAAGCGTCCGTCGAGCATCGTACGTGCTGGCGGCAGAAACCCGAAACGCTGGCCGCAGCCAGTGAGCGAAGGCAGGATGCCCGTAGCGAACGTCCGGCGATGGGCGTGGGCAGCCCCGAGCGGCGCGGCCAGCATGCCCCCATCGCTTACGCGATTGGGCTTCCTGAAGCCATCTCGACGGAGAGCTCGGGGCTGCCCGTGCCCGGGAGCCGGGCTCGGCGGCC
>CAIKWU010000489.1 GCA_903831155.1 uncultured Planctomycetaceae bacterium
CGAAAGCCGGTCAGGCCGAGCGTGGTGCGGGCCACCCTGCCCTACCTTACGGCTGAGTTGGCTGACCTGATCTGGTTCATCAGGCTCACCGGGTGCCGCCCCAGCGAGGCCCGACGGATGAAGTTGTGCCGTATCCGCGACCGCAACAAGGCCGTGTGGCGGTACGTGCCCAAGCGGCACAAGACATCGCACAGGGGCAAGCAGCGGCACGTACCCATCGGCCCCGATGCCCAAGGCATCGTGTTGGCTCACACGAACGACCGCAGCGACCGCGACTACGTGTTCTTACCGCAGCGGAGCGTGCCCGTTCGCAAGGCCAAGGATGGCGTGATCCCGATAGAGCCTCGCAAGCCGTCGCCGCGTGTCGGCCGCATGTTCAAGAAAGATGCGATCAACCGGGCCGTGAACCGCGCCATCGTGAAGGCCAACAAAGCCCGAGCCGAGGAAGGGCTGCCGCCGCTCCCGCATTGGACGCCGTACCAGTTGCGGTACACGCGGCTCCGCGAGATCCGCAAGCGTGCGGGGCAGGAAGCGGCACAGGCGACGGCAGGCCACAGTCGTGCCACGATGACCGACCACTACGCGCCGGCCAACTGGCAGGCCGCTGCCGGTGTTGCGGCTGCAAGCGGCTGACCATCCACACATTGAGGTGAACCATGAGCAAGAAGCCAGCCGAGCGAAGTAAGGCAATGCCGCACACACGCAAACCGAAGCCGGTGCGACGACGCCGCAAGTTGATGGACGCAAAGCGATTCCCACTGTTCAAGGGTGTCGAGGAGCCGCGTGAAAACAAGTATGTAGACAACAGTAAAGGGATCAAGAAGTTTCAGCCGGAGACGTTTCCGCCCGGCACTGCGATGGGCGCGAGCGGCTGGCCTATGTTCAACCTCGTGATGCGGAAGCCACACCCTCGCGCGGGGCGGGCCATTCAGCGGGAGTTGCAGCGGCAGCAGGAACGGCGGGCGCGACAGGATGCCGAGTCGGTCAGGCTGGCCCGCCGCCCCGCCGCCATGCAACAGCCGTCGTATAAGCTTCCCGCCGATCTACAGGCGTGGCTGCGAAAACGACTGCCGATTTACATCGAGGCCGAGGCCGAGGCGGCCGTGCTGGATGCCATAGGCTGCCCCGATGATCCGCGCGAGCAGCAGGCCATTCACTTCGCGATTGCGGATGCCTGCGATGCCGCCTATCGGCGCGGGTGTATTGAGGGATTCATCGAGGGTCGCGTGCTTGATCTGGAACCCAAGCGCGAGCGGTCTCAAAAGGCTAACGCCGCCAAGCGGCAAAAGCCGCGCGAGCATAACGGGATGCACTTCACTCTCGACCAACGCGATGCCGCCATTGTGGCCGAGTACACGCTGCTGCGGCCCATGGTCGGCGCGACCGAGGCCCAACTGCGGCTCGCGGATAAGCACGATCTTTCCGACAAGATGATCCGCATCATCATCGGCAAGGCACGTAAGGCAGCCCGCTAGGAAACGCCGCCGCCGTTTCCGGAAACGCCTTACGGCGTTGGGTTTCGCATTCTTTTTTCTGCGGGCATTCTTCCGCCTGTTGATTGCGTTTCGCATTCAACACGTCGTGTTCACGGTCAACGTGATCGTCACGA
>CAIKWU010000490.1 GCA_903831155.1 uncultured Planctomycetaceae bacterium
CGACGCGGGCCGGCGGTCAGGGCGTGGCCGCCTTGGCGTCGGGCTTCTGCACCTGCACGAGCTCCCACTCCTGCACCGAGCCGCCGCTCTTCATCGTCACGCTGCTCGGCGTCTTCACGAGACCGTCGAGCGTGGTCTCGAACGTCGCCCCGCCGGCCTTGCCGACCGTCCACATGGCCTTCCTCGTCTCGCGATCGATGGCGCCGCCCACCGGCTGCACCGTGTTGGAGATCGCGTCGTAGTAGTTGCCCTTGAGCTCGCCCTGCTTGCTCACCGCAAGCTGCTGGTAGACGTGGGCCTGGGCCGCGCCCTTGGGTGACGTCGCAAACACGCCGAGCGGCAGCCATTCGAGGTCGGAGGGCGGCGCCGCGGCCTCGCCCCCTGCCGATGCCGACGACTCCGCGGTGGCCGCCGCGGTGCCGGTGGCAGTCGTCGTGGTGGCGGCGGACGTCGTGGCGGTGGTGGAGCCGCCGGCGTAGACGGGATAGCCGAGCCAGTTGGAGAGGCCGACGACACCGGCCACGGCCCACCACTCGGCATTCGGGTGGGTGTACTGCCAGGCGTTGGGATGCTCGGCATACCAGCCGGGTGTGAACGGCTGCGTGCGACCTTCGAGTGAAGACCTCACCGACTCCGCGCGGCTCTTCGCGGTGGCCGGATCGACCGCGGCCTTGGCGGTTGCCGCGGCACCTCCGGCGGGCTTGGCGTTGATGAAGGTCTCGACGCTGCGAACGTTGGTCGCCCCCGCGGGCACGCCGCCCTCGATCACGCGGCCGCCACTCACGGGCCCACCCTCGATCACCCGGCCCGGCGCTCCGGCTCCAGGAACACCACCCCCCGGGATGCCGGCACCGGGCACGCCGCCTCCCGGCCCCGGCCGCACGCTGCCACCGGCCGACGGCCGGCCGCCGGGCCCCGGACCGCCGGGGCCACGGCCACCACCACCGCCGGGACGGGCAAACGCATCGATGGGCGAAGCCACCGCCATCGCGATCACCAGAGCGATCGGCCAGCGGAGGGTGGTGTGCGTGGAGCATGAAAAGGACATGATCGTGACCCTCGGGGAGGTGCAATGGGCAACGTGTCGCTGCCGCACGGGATGTTGTCGCGATTTCGCTTCCCGGGGACAACCGTCCCGCCGGCTTTCCCGAATCCGCCACGATGGGGATACGAAAGTTCGTCGCCGTATCATGTGGAGACCCAAGCGGCCTTCCACCGGCCCATCCGGCTCCCGTCTCCTTGTGCCGCGTGCCCCGCCCATGTCCGGCTTCACCTGTCCGCTGCCGCTCCGCGACTATCCCCACGTGGTCATGGGCCACGGCGGCGGCGGATCGCTCTCCCGCGACCTCATCGATCACGTCTTTCTGCCGGCATTCTCAAATCCGCTCCTCGATCGACTCGGCGACTCGACGGTGGTGGACATCGCGGCTGACCTCGCGGAGGGCGGGCGGCTGGCGCTCTCGACCGATTCCTACGTCGTGAGGCCGCTCTTCTTTCCCGGCGGCTCGATCGGCGACCTCGCCGTAAACGGCACCGTCAACGACCTGGCGATGAGCGGCGCCCGCCCGCTCTACCTGACGGCCGGCTTCGTGATCGAGGAAGGGCTCGCGATCGGCGACCTCGCCGAGGTGGCCCGGCGGATGGGCGCCGCCGCCTCCCGTGCCGGCGTGCGGATCGTCACCGGTGACACGAAGGTGGTGGAGCGAGGCCACGGCGACGGGGTCTACATCAACACGGCCGGGGTGGGGGCGGTCCCGGCAGGCATCGGCGTCAACTCAGTGCCGATCCAACCGGGCGACATCGTGCTCGCGAGTGGCACGCTCGGCGACCACGGCATGGCGATCATGAGCGTTCGTGAGGGGCTGGAGTTCGAGGCGGAGATCGAGAGCGACACCGCGCCGCTGCACGGTATCGTCGCCGCGATGCTCGCCGCCTGTCCGGAGATCCGCGTGCTCCGCGACCCGACCCGCGGCGGCGTGGCGACGAGCCTCAACGAGATCGCCTCGGCCGCAAGCCTCGGCATCGAGATCGACGAGCGGGCGATCCCCGTGCGGCCCGTGGTGGCCGCGGCCTGCGAGATCCTCGGCCTCGACCCGCTCCAGGTGGCCAACGAGGGCAAACTCCTCGCGATCGTGCCGGCCGACGCAGCCGACCGCGTGCTCGCCGCCATGCGGGCCCACGAGCATGGCCGCGACGCCGTGGCGATCGGCCGCGTGGTCGACGGCCATCCCCGGATGGTGGTGATGCGAACGGCGATCGGCGGCAACCGCGTCATCCCCATGCCTCTCGGCGAGCAGCTCCCGCGGATATGCTAGCGGCATGAACCGACTCGCTTCGATCATCCTCGCGCTTGCCGCGACCGCGGCGTTCGCCGACGCTCCCCGGCGGCCGAACGTGCTCTTCATCTTCACCGACGACCACGCCCAGCATGCCCTCTCGTGCTACGGCTCGAAGGTCAACCAGACGCCCCACCTCGACCGGCTGGCGGCGGGCGGCACCCGCTTCGTCAACTCGTTCGTCACCAACTCGATCTGCACGCCGAGCCGGGCCACGCTCCTCACGGGACAGTATTCCCACAAGAACGGCGTGCCGGTGTTCAACCGCTTCGACGGTGGCCGCGACCACCTCGGCAAGCGGATGCAGGCGGGCGGCTACCACACCGGCATGGTCGGCAAGTGGCACCTCGGCAGCGATCCCACCGGCTTCGACCGCTGGATCGTGCTCCCCGGTCAGGGCGACTACTGGAACCCCACGTTCCTCGTGCCCGGCGGCTCGCTCGCGATCGAGGGCCACTGCACGGCGGTCACGACCGACCTCGGGCTCGAGTTCCTGAAGACCCGGCCGAAAGACAAGCCGTTCTTCCTCATGCTCCATCAGAAGGCCCCGCACCGCGCCTGGCAGCCCGACGAGGCGAACCGGGCGAAGTTTGCCAATGCCTCGATCCCCGAGGCCACCACGCTCTTCGACGACTACGCCACGCGGCCGGCGGCGCTGCCGGAGAACGAGCAGACGATCGCCCGGGATCTCACCCGCCGCGACCTCAAGCTCGAGCCGCCGGCAGGGCTCGCGCCGAAGGAGCGGCGACAGTGGCTGAACGAGAAGCCGATGGAGGTGGAGGTGGACGGACAGGTGCTCACCGGCCCCGACCTCGTCCGCTGGAAGTACCGGCGGTTCATGCAGGACTACCTCGCCTGCGTGCAGGGCGTGGACGACGGCGTCGGCCGCGTGCTCGACTGGCTCGACGCCGAGGGGCTCGCCGACGACACGCTCGTGATCTACACGACCGACAACGGCTGGTATCTCGGCGACCTGGGCCTCTACGACAAGCGGTTCATGTACGAGCCCGGCCTCCGCGTGCCGCTGCTCGCCCGCGGCCCGGGCATCCAGGCGGGCACGGCGCCCGACGCCTTCGCGGCCAACATCGACCTCGCCCCCACGATCCTCGACCTCGCCGGCCTGCCGGTGCCCGAATGGATGCAGGGCCGCAGCCTCGCCCCGCTGCTCCGCGGCGAGAAGCCTGCCGACTGGCGGCGGAGCGTCTACTACCGCTACTACCACGACCCGGGCCACCACAACACGCGGGCCCACTACGGCGTCCGCACGGCCACCCACAAGCTGATCCACTACTGGAAGAAGGACGCCTGGGAACTCTTCGACCTCGTCAAGGATCCCACCGAGCAGCACAACCTGCTCTTCGATCCCGAGGAGGCGAAGCGGCCCGAGGTGGCGAAGGTGTTTGCCGACCTCAAGGCCGAGATCACCCGGCTGCAGGAGGAATACGCCGACGACGGACTCTATGCCGACCCGAAGACGTGGCCCGCCGGCTCGGCCGACGGCCCGTTCGAGAACAAGGCTCCGCTCGGCACGAAGACGGTGCCCGAGGCCATCGCGGCGGCTGCGGGCTGACCAGGTGGACGATGGCGCCGGCTGTGGGGCGGCGTGGGGTGCCTCGCCCGATGATTTCGCTCCACCTCGCGCGACGCTTCCGCCCCTGGCGAGCGAAATCCTCGAAGGCTCGTCATCCCCACGCCACCCCTCCGCCTCCCGCACAAGCGGGCACGAACTCAGCGAGGGGCTGTCCGTGCCCTGGGAGCGGGCGTATGCCGCCAAGCGCAGCCAGGGTGGCGAAGCGCAGGCGGCATCCGAGTGAGCGGCAGGCAGGATGCCTGACGCGAACGTCCGGCGACGGGGCACGGGCAGCCCCTCGCCAACCGAGCGTCATGCGTCGCGGTCGATCGACAGCCGCAGGAAGTGCGTGGCGCAGCTGATGCATGGGTCGTAGTCGCGAATCACCCGCTCGCAGGCGAAG
>CAIKWU010000491.1 GCA_903831155.1 uncultured Planctomycetaceae bacterium
CCTCAATGCAGGGCTTGGCGGCCTCGGCCTCCGGCCGTCGACCCTGCAGACGCTGCGGTCGGTTGTCCACCGCTCCCACGGCATGCTGATCGTCTGCGGGCCGACCGGCTCGGGCAAAACCACGACGGTTTACGCCGCACTCAGCGAGATCGACGGGCTCGTCCGCAACATCGTGACGATTGAGGATCCGATCGAGTATCAGCTGGAGAATGTCTCGCAGACGGCCGTCAACACCGCCGCCGACCTCACGTTCGCCACGATCCTGCGGGCGGTTTTGCGGCAGGATCCCGACGTCATTCTCGTGGGTGAAATCCGGGATAAGGAGACGGCGGAGATCGCCATGCAGGCGGCCCTGACCGGGCACTTCGTGTTCACCACGCTGCACTCAAACGACGCGCCGACCACGGTCACCCGGCTGCTCGACATCGGCATCGACGCCTCGCTGATCCAGTCGGCCGTGACCGCGATCCTGGCCCAGCGATTGGTGCGGACGCTGTGCACCGACTGTCGTGTCGCCTACGAGCCCTCACCTGAGGAGTTGCGTCGCTACGGCCTGCCTGCCGACAAGATTTCGAGGCTCTTCCGAGCCAAGGGCTGTGCGGCGTGCGGTCAGAGTGGCTACCGGGGGCGCACCGGAATCTACGAGTTGATGCTCGTCGATGGTGCGATTCGCACGCTGCTGGTGGGCCGGCCGTCGCTGGAAGGCATTCGCGCAGCAGCCGCGAAGCAGGGCATGAAGACGCTCCGCGTGTCGGCCCTGCACAAGGCCGTCGAGGGGCTCACCACTCTCGAAGAGGTCGATCGGGTCGTGCCCGAAGAGGCGAAAGGAGGGCAGCGATGACGGAACTTCTCGCTGCGATGTCTCTGTCCGGCGTCGCCGCCGCCGCCGTGATGCCGGTGTCGGTGGTTCTGCTCGGCCTGTTTGGCTACCGGCATGGGCTGTTTCTGGCGACCGTCGTGGGCCTTGTGCTGCTCACCGGATTTCTCGGGGCGCTGGCGCTGGCGCCCGCGGGGGCCGCGTTTCTCGAATCGTTCGATTGCCCAGCAGCCTATTCGCTGGCGGCCTCCTACTGCGGCGTATTCGCCGTGGCCGCAGCCGCCTGCAGGTTTGGCATCGGCGAAATCGTGCAGGAAGACGACGTGCGCTTTGGCGGCTCGATCGACAAGGTGGGGGGATTGGTCGTCGGTGGTGTTACGGGCATGCTCGTCGCGGGAGCGATCCTCGTGGGCTGGTCGATGTGGCAACTCCCACGTGGCCTCAAGCCCGACATGACCAGCATGAAGAGTGACGCCGGGGCCAAGGCATTGCGGGCGTTTGCCCGGTGCATCCACACGGATTCGCAGCTTCGGGATCGCCTGCTTCACGGCGACTTTGAGCGGAGCACCGCCTCCGCTTCCGCTTCCGCGGACGGTCGCGTGCGGGCAAGCGAGCCATTCGTTGACATCGATGGAGATTGGGTTCGCGGCGATCACGAGCCGTACCTCGACTACGACCATAACGGCACCTTCACAACCTCC
>CAIKWU010000492.1 GCA_903831155.1 uncultured Planctomycetaceae bacterium
CGGGGGTGAGGGAACCGGGTCATTGTTCGCCACAGGTGCCTCCGCGGCGAGGGGGTATGATGATCGCCGCTCCGGGAGACCGCCGCCGTGCCGCTCGATTTCGCGAAGATCCAGAAGAAGTTCCGTGCCGAACCCGGGGGACGGTTTCGGCTCGCCGACCACGATCCCGCCTGGGCCGGCAACGGTGACATCCCCGAGAAGGAGCGGAAGGAGCGGGCCGAAGGCTTGCTCGCCGCCGACGTGGACGACCTGGCCCGGATGCAGGAACTGCTCTGGGCGAGCGACACCTGGAGCGTGCTCGTCATCTTCCAGGCGATGGACGCCGCGGGGAAGGACGGCGCGATCAAGCACGTCATGTCGGGCGTCAACCCGCAGGGCGTGGAGGTCACGAGCTTCAAGAAGCCGTCGGACGAGGAACTCGACCACACGTTCCTCTGGCGGTGCATGAAGCGGGTGCCGGAGCGGGGCCGGATCGGCATCTTCAACCGCTCCTACTACGAGGAGGTGCTCGTCGTCCGCGTGCACGAGCAGCTCCTGCAGGCACAGCGGATCCCGGGAGTCAGCGACCGGCCGCGGACCTGGGCCGACCGGTTCGACGACATCAACGCCTTCGAGCGGCACCTGGCCCGCAACGGCACCGCGGTCGTGAAGTTCTTCCTCAACGTGTCGCGGAAGGAGCAGCGAAAGCGGTTCCTCTCCAGGATCGACGAGCCCGACAAGCACTGGAAGTTCTCGCCGGCCGACGTGGCGGAGCGGCAGCACTGGGACGCCTACATGAAGGCCTACGAGGAGGCGATCGCCGCCACGAGCACGGATCACGCGCCGTGGTACGTCGTTCCCGCCGACAAGAAGTGGGTGAGTCGAGCGGTCGTCGCCGCGGTGCTGGCAGGCACGATCCGCGGCCTCGGTCTCGAGTGGCCGAAGATCGACGACGCCAAGCGGCGTCAGATCGAGGAGGCCCGCCGGCTCCTCGAGGCGGAGTGATCGTCGATGCCCGCCCTCCGAGCGGCGTTCGATGCGTTCGCGGTCGAGCGGTCGTTGCGCGGCGCGGTTCCCGAACTCGTCTTCGCGCCGCCGCGGATCGTGCGGGCCGTCGGCCGGCGTCATCGTGACGAGCCCTTCGGCCTCGGCCGGATGCCGCATCATGACATCGTGGTGCTCCCCTCCCGCCGGCTCGCGGAGGTGGCGGGCGACCTGCTCGTGGCGCCGGCCGACCTGCCCGACCGCGTGGCGGTGGTCGCCCGGCCGGCGGACGAGCGGTCCGCGTCCACCACCGATCCCGACCCGACCGCCGCGTACTGGAGGCGGGCCTTCCACGCCCTCCTCGATCTCCACGGCCCGGCCGTCGTGGCCGCCCGCCGCGAGGAGCTGGCGGCCTGGATCGGCATCGATGCCCTCGCCGAGGCCAGGGACGTGCTCGTCCGCGAGGGCCTGCTCGATCGAGACGCCGGTGCCGACGAGGTGATCGCCGAGTTCCTCGCCACGTTCCTGGAGCTGCGGTGCTTCGAGCCCGACTCGGTCGGCGACTGGTTCCCCGCGGTCGACGACGCCGACACGCTCGCCGAGCGTCTGGCCGGGGCGGTCGGCGGGGAGGAGCTTCTGGCGCGGGCCCTGCCGCCGGGCCACGATCCCGACACGGCCGAGGTTGCCGCGAGCCTGCCGATCCCCGCCAGGCGAAACGACTGGACATGGCTCTGGCCGCGGCCCCGGGCGTCGGTGCTGCGCCGCCGCGCCGACCGCACGGCGCCGACCGGCAACACGGTCCGGGCCGCCATCGACGAGTGGCGGGCGATGACGTCGCGGCCCGAGTCGGCCAAGCCGGCGCCCGGCCGCCTCGCGCGGCACGTCGATGCCTTCGCCCGCAGGCTGGCCTGGGCACTCGACCTCGATGCCGACGGCTGCGAGCGGGCCGCCGTGTTCGTGCGGGCGCTGGTCGAGCGGACGAACGGCTCGACCTGGAGTCCGGAGGCACGGCTTCTCTACGACCTCCAGAAGATCTGCGTCGACTCGGAGCGGGAGAGTTTCCGCACGCAGCTCCTCTCCTGGCTCGTCTCGGCGGGCCGGCGGCCGCTGGCGATCCCGCTCCCCTGCCAGCGGCTCGTGCTGATCCACCGCCACGCCATGGCGGCGGCCGCCCGCCTGCCCTCGGTCGTTCTCCCCGACACGGTCCGCGGGCCGGGCGCGGAGCTGCTCGCGGAGGCCGTCGCCACGACCGCCGACACCGCCCGCGAGGCCCTCAGGCCGCGGCTCGAGCGGGCCCTCGCCGAGGCGGGGCTTCGGCCCGAGACGCTCGTGGAGGAGGCCGCTCGCGAGAAGCTCGTCGACGAGCTCCTCGACACGATCGTGGACCGCGGATTCGTGTCGTTCGGCAGCGTGCGGGACGCGATCTCGCGGAACCAGCTCAAGCTCCGCGATCTCGACGGGCTCGGAGACTGGCTCCACGGCGACGAGCTCCTCCGCCTCGACGCCCGGCTGGAGGCCACCCTCGACGGCGTCTACCGCCCCGCGCCGCTCTACCTCTCGCTGATGCAGCGGCTGAGCTCACCGTTCTTCGGCGTCGCCGCCGGACGCCTCGTGACCACGCATCTGCTGCTGCCGCTGGGGGGCGCGTGGATCTTCCTCCGCGGACTCGAGCACCTCGTGGAGCCGATCACCGAGTATTCGCTCGGGGAACCGTGGCACGTCTACACCCGTGGCCGCATGCTGGCGATCGCGGCCGTCATCTGGTCGCTGCTGCACCTGCCGGCCGTCCGTCACACGGCGTGGCAGGCCGCGCGGGGCATGGCCGCGGCCGTCCGGCTGCTGGTGGTGGTCGTGCCCGCCTGGCTGCTCCGCCTGCCCGCCGTCGCGTGGCTGGTGCGGAGCCCGCCGGTGCGGTGGTTCATCGACTACGCCTGGAGCCCGCTGGTCGTCACGCTCGTGGCCTGGCTGCTGCTTCCCCACCACGGCACGTGGATCGACCGCGGCACCCGCTGGTTTCCCGTGGCCGTGTTCGCGACGGCGGCCGCGGTCCTCAACTCCGCGGCGGGCCGGCAGCTGCAGGATCAGGCCGTCGAGGCGGCCGGCCGGCTGCTCCGCCAGCTCCACGCCCACGTCGTCGTCGGCCTGTTCTCCTGGATCATCGACATCTTCCGGCAGGCCCTCGACGTGGTGGAGGGCACTCTCTACGCCGTCGACGAGAGCCTGCGGTTCCGCACCGACGAGTCGGGTCTCATGCTCACGCTGAAGGCCGTGCTGGGCGCGGCGTGGTCGATCGTCGAGGCCTTCACCCGTTTCTGTGTCACGCTGCTCATCGAGCCCCAGCTCAACCCCATCAAGCACTTTCCCGTCGTCACGGTGTCGCACAAGCTTCTCGTGCCGATGATCCCCGTGGTGGCGTCGCAGCTCGTGGCCACGACCGGCATGGAGCGCGGACTCGCGCTCACCGCGGTGACGTTCGTGTCGACCGCGATCCCGGGTGTGTTCGGGTTCCTGGCGTGGGAACTGAAGGAGAACTGGCGGCTCTACGCGGCCAACCGCCCGGCCACGCTGCGGCCGGTCCCCGTGGGGCACCACGGCGAGACCATGCGGCGGCTGCTGCTGCCGGGCTTCCACTCGGGCACGATCCCGCGGCTCTTCAGCCGGCTCCGACGCCGCGATTCCGCTGCGACGCGGCTCCGGATGCGGCACCGGCTCGACGACCTCGCCCACGAGGTCGCGGCCTTCATCAACCGCGACGTCCTGGCCCTCGTGGCGCGGAGCGAGGCGGGCGGCCGGCTGGCGCTCGAGGTCGGCGACGTGCAGTTCGCCTCCAACCGGATCCGCATCACGATCGAAGCCGAGGCCGCGGCGGAACCGCTTGTGCTGGACCTCGTGCATCGCGACGGCGCGGTCATGTCACGCGTGGCATCGCCCGGCTGGCTGGCATCGCTGGAGGGCGATCCGCTGGTGGTGATGCGGCTGGCGCTGGCCGGCTACCACCGGCTCGCCGCCGCCGACGCGGCCGACGCGCGGTGGGCCGAACTGCCCGATGCGGGCGCCATCCCCGACCACGCCGGAGAGCGGCGGCCGCTGCCGCCGATTCCGTGGACGGCGTGGCAGGACGCCTGGGAGCGGCTGCGGCAGGGTTGAGCGTCAGGCCCGTGCGAGTGCGAGCGTCGCGTCGAGGTCGCGGATTCCGGCGGTGGCGCCGGCTTTCGTCACGCAGCAGGCCGCGGCCGCCGCTCCGAGGCTCCCGGCTTCCTCCACCGGAAGGCCGCGACACAGGCCGACGATGAGGCCGGCGAGGAAGGCGTCGCCGGCGCCCGTGGTGTCGACCACGACTCCCGGAGGCGTGACGCTCCGAACGTGCACCTCCGAACCCGGCAGGGGACTGAGATGGACCCCTCGCACACCGCACTTCACGCCCACGAGCCCGGTGGCACCGAGCCGGCGATACGCGGCGATGATCCCGCTCGGGTTGTCGGTGCCGGCGTGTCGGCGGCCCTCCTCGAGGCTCGGCACGAAGATGTCGACGTGCGGCAGTGCGGCGGCGAGGTCGGCAAGCGACCCGCCGGCAGCGGCCGTCTCGAGCACGACGCTGCAGCCGGCAGCCCGCAGCATCCCCACGGCCTCGGCAAGGTGCGGCTCGATCGCGGGAAGAAGGCCCACGTATCCCAACACCGCGTAGCGGCAGCGGGAGAACAACCGGGCATGTCGCGAAAGGAAGCCGAGGTCCACCTCCGCGCCGGCACCGACGTGATGCGCGAAACTTCGCTCACCTCCCGGATCGATCAACGCGGCGGTGGTGCTCGTCGCGGCGCCGGGATGAACCTCGACCGCCTCTCCGGCGACGCCTTCCGCTGTCAGCCGGGATCGGATCTCGCGGCCCCAGAGATCGTCGCCCACGATCGCCGCCGCAGCGACGGTGGCCCCCAGCCGACGCATCGCCACGCCGGTGTTGCAGACGAGGCCCCCTGTGGTGACCGTCAGCGGATCGACGTGAAACAGCCTTCCCCCACCGACCGGCTCTTCCAGCGGCACGGGACGAACGAGCACGTCCGCCACGCACGTGCCGCACACCACGCAGTCGATCGCATCGGTCACGACGGTCATGGATGCTCCGTTGCTGGTCGGCCCGCGGCCCGCGTCTCGGTGGCCCGTCGCTCCACGATCCGCAACCGCGCAGGTGTGGTGCCGGTGTGACGGTGAAGGAACGTGGTCATGTACTGTACCGAGCTGAATCCCGCCCGGGACGAAATCGTCTTGAGAGGCAGGTCGGTCTGCGTGATCAGTCTGCGGATTGCGGCCACCCGCAACCGCACCGACTCGTCGTGGATCGAGCGGCCCAGAACCGCCTTGAACCGCGACTCAAGGGTGGGCCGCGACAGGCACACCTCCTCCGCGATGGCGGGGATGTCGGGGCGGAGGAGCGGCTCCGCCCGCAGCCGCTGCAGGGCCGTGACGACGGCCTCGTCCGACGTGGCCATCGCGTCCGTGCTCGTCCGTGAGACCACTCCGATCGGCGGCACCACGACCCGCTTTCCCGCGGCGGCCGAAACGCCCCGCCGCATCATCCGGTCGAGCAGCGTGGCCGCTTCGTAGCCGATCCGCCGCGCCGACTGGTCGATGCTCGAGAGCGGCGGGTTCGTGAGTTCGCAGATTACCTCGTCGTTGTCGACGCCGAGCACGGCCAGGTCGTGCGGCACCCGGAGCCCGAGCGTGCGGCAGGCCTCGAGCACGTATCGCGCTCGAACGTCGTTGCAGGCCATCAGGCCAATCGGTTTCGGAAGCGAGCCGATCCACCCGCAGAGTTCCTGCTGCAGGTCCTGCCAGCGGCGGGCGTCCGCATGCCGCCCAGTGTGCACGTGGCAGTTCCTCCCGGCCCGAGCACACGCCTCGGCGAAGGCCTCCGCCCGCTCGTCCGACCAGCCGGCCGTCGCCGTCTTCGGGGAGCCGAAGTAGGCGAGCCGGTCGAAGCCGCAGGCCAGCAGGTGGGCAGCGCCGAGCCTGCCGATGGCGGCGTTGTCGGTGAACACGTAGGGGATCGACGACGCACGGTCGAACCAGCCGTAGCCGCCTCCCACGCCCACGATCGGGACCGACAGCCCGCTGATCGCCGTCGCCACCCGACGGTCGTCGAAGTTGGCGATGATGCCCTGGCCATGCCACCGCTTCAGATCGGGAAGCTTCTGGAGCGGGTCTTCCTCCACGTACAGGCTCCAGGCCGGTGCCCGTTCGCGAGCGTACCGCGCCACGCCGCCGATGATCAGCCGGTCGTACGGGCGTGCCGCATCGAGGATGACGGCGATCAGTGGGGCATCGGGCATGGCACACCGGTCGGGGCGAATCAGGCGGCGAGCAGGTGCTCCAGCACGAGCCGCTCCAGGGCCTCGTAATCGCGGTTCATGACGCACTCGGTGGCGGCCTGCTCGGGGAACGACCGCGCCTTCGCCACGAGCATCTCGAAGATGCGTTTACTCGTGGCGAGGTGGGCGGTGGCCGATCCCGCGCGCTGCGTCCGCTGCGCCTTCACGTCGAAGCC
>CAIKWU010000493.1 GCA_903831155.1 uncultured Planctomycetaceae bacterium
CTCAACGCCGATCCGAAGAAGTGGCTCCACGAGGGCTGGCTCGACTACCTCGCCCCGCAGCTCTACTGGCGGATCGACGCGCCCGAGCAGGGGTTTGAAAAACTTCTCGGCTGGTGGGCCGGCGAAAATGTGAAGCATCGCGGCCTTTGGCCGGGGCTCTACACGTCGCGGGTGCGTCGGGATTCAGCGGCACCCGTCACGAAGGCCGTGTGGGAAGCGGAGGAGATCGTGCGGCAGTTGGAGGCCACGCGGGCCCATGGCGGGGCCGGCGGCACGATCCACTTCAGCATGAAGGCGCTTGCCGACGACTTCGACGGCGTGGCCACGAAACTCGCCGCGGGGCCGTACGCCGAGCCGGCGATCGTGCCTCAGGTCCGACCGCCGCATGGGCCTCTTCCCCCAGCCCCCGTCGTGTCACGCGACGCCGCGGGCGTGGCGTTCGCGCTTCCGCCCGGGGAATCCGGCGCGGCGTGGCTCTGGGTGGTGAAGAGCCGCAGCGACGGAACCTGGCGGACCGCGATCGTGCCGGGCCGGACCTCGCGGCTCGACCTCGGCGCGGAGGTGGACGAGGTGGCCGTCTCGGCGGTGGTCCGCGACGGCCGCGAAGGACCGGCTGCCCGGCTCGCGACGGCGGCCCGCCCGTGAGTGGCGCGAAGGCGAGTGATGCGGTGGAGTCGGAGCCGGGCCGCAGCCCCTGGTGGTGGGTGCCGAGCCTCTACTTCGCCGAGGCCGTGCCGATGGTGGTGGTCACGTTCCTGGCCACCGTGATGTTCAAGCGGCTCGACGTGTCGAATCGAGAGATCACGCTGGTCGCCGGCTGGCTCTACCTGCCGTGGGTGATCAAGCCGGCTTGGAGCATGGTGGTGGAGGGCGTGTCCACCCGCCGTCGCTGGACGCTCGCCACGGAGGTGCTGATCGCCGCAGGCCTCGGCCTGCTCGCAATGGTCGTCGGCGTGGCCGGTCCGCTCACCACCACGATCGCCGTGCTCGCCGTCGTCGCCTTCCTCTCCGCCACCCACGACGTGGCGGCCGATGGTCTCTACCTCTCAGCGCTCGACGAGAAGCAGCAGGCCTTCTTCGTAGGTATTCGAGGCACCGCCTACCGCATCGCCAACGTGGTGGGCCGCGGTGGGCTCGTGATGCTCGCCGGAGTGCTCGAGACGGCGCTCGGCGACGTGCGATCAGCCTGGCGGTGGGCCTACGCGATCCTCGCGGGCGTGTTCCTGATCACCGCGGGCTACCACGCCGCCGTGCTGCCGCGGCCCGCGGGGGACCGCCGGCACACGGGGCCGGTCGTCTCGTTCGCCGCGCTCGGCGAGCCGGTGGTGAGCTTCTTTCGCAAGCCGGGCATCGTGCGGATGATCGCCTTCCTCCTCCTTTATCGTCTTGCCGAAGCGCAGCTCGTGTCGCTCGTCTCGCCCTTTCTGCTCGACGACCGCGCCGCGGGCGGCCTGGGGCTTTCCACGTCGCAGGTCGGCTTTGTGTACGGCACGCTGGGCATCGGGATGCTGTCGCTCGGCGGCATTCTCGGCGGCGTCTTTGTGGCTCGCGACGGGCTGGGCCGGTGGCTCTGGCCGATGGCGCTGGCGATCAACCTCCCGAATCTCGCCTATGTGTGGCTGGCGGCGGCCCAGCCCGAAAGCCTGTGGGCAATCTCGCTCGCGGTGGGGCTCGAGCAGTTCGGCTACGGATTCGGCTTCACGGCCTACATGGTGTACTGCATGGTCATCGCCCGGGGCGAGCATCAGACGGTTCACTACGCGCTCTGCACCGGCTTCATGGCCGCGGGCATGATGCTCCCCGGCATGGCGAGCGGCTGGATCCAGGAGCAGGTGGGGTATCCGATGTTCTTCGCGCTGGTGATGGCGGCCACGGTGCCGGGCCTGATCGCCACCGCTTTCATTCCGCTCGACGCGAGCGAGGGAAGGAGAAAGGTTTGATGAACAGCGATGTGGGTCAGCTGCTCCTGGTCGGGGTGCCCGGGCCGGTGCTCGACGCCGACACCGCCGCGATGCTCCGGCGGGTTCAGCCGGGCGGCTTCATCCTCTTCGGCCGCAACGTCCAGTCGCCCGAGCAGGTGCGACAACTGGTCGACGACCTCCGCGACCTCTCCGCCGTGGAGCC
>CAIKWU010000494.1 GCA_903831155.1 uncultured Planctomycetaceae bacterium
ACGCCACAAGTAGCCTCGCCGAGAACACGAGCACCGCGGCGAAGATCAAGGTCGCCGACATCCTCGTCACCGACGACGCCCTGGGCACCAACACAATCTCTCTCTCAGGCACCGACGCCGGCTCGTTCGAGCTTTCCGGCTCGGCCCTCTATCTGAGGGCCGGCGTCGCGCTCGACTACGAAACCAAGCCAACCTACTCAGTCACCGTCTCGGCCGCCGACTCGACCATCGCCGGCAGCACGCCGGTCACCACGGCCCTCAAGCTCAGCCTCACCGACGTCAACGAGGCCCCGACGGCGGTCGCCCTCACCAACGCCACCTCCAGCCTCGCCGAGAACACGAGCACCGCCACCAAGATCAAAGTCGCCGACATCTCGGTCACCGACGACGCCCTGGGCACCAACACGATCTCCCTCTCCGGCACCGATTCCGCCTCGTTCGAGGTCTCAGGCTCGGCCCTCTACCTCAAGGCCGGCGTCGCGCTCGACTACGAAACCAAGCCGACCTACGCGGTCACCGTCTCGGCTACCGACTCGACGATCGCAGGCAGTTCCCCGGTCACCACGGCCTTCAAGCTCAGCCTCACCGACGTCAACGAAACGCCCGGCCCCGCTGCCCGGCCCGTGCTCGACACGACAAAGTCACCCGCATTCGACACCCTCGGAAATGGAACGCCGGTCGTCGGCAGCACGGCTGGCAGCGTGCCTGTATCAAGCCTGATCGATGCCGGCGGGACGCTCGCGAACTTTTCATCCTCGTCAGGCGGGCTGCCCGGCATCGCCATCACTGCTGCGAACCTGAAGGGCGGCCGACTCTGGTACACGACCGACGCTGGAGCGACCTGGAAGGAGCTCGGCGCCGTCAGCGACACGTTTGCCACACTCCTCGTCGCCGATGCATCCACCAGGCTCTTCTTCGCCCCTGCAGCAGGCTCACCCGCGACGATCGCCGACGTGATCACCGTCCGCGCCTGGGATCGCACCGGCGGCTACGCCAACGGCACGGCCGGCGTCAACACCCAGGTTCCTGATCCGCTCGTCGGCTGGACCGACATCAGCGGCTCGGCAAACAGTGTCATGCTCTCGGCAGACGGCCGTCATGCGTTCGTCGCCGCAGGCTACGGCGGCCTCCACGTGGTCGACGTCCGCAACGTCGCCGGCCCCGTGCGGATCGGCGGAATCAGCACCACGGGATATGCCCAGTCCGTCACCCTCACGCCGGACGGGCGGTATGCCCTGGTCGCCGACGGCGGATCGGGCCTTCAGGTCATCGACCTCGCCACGCTCGCGAGCCCAGCCCGTGTCGGCGGCTACGACACGGCCGGCTGGGCGCAGGGTGTCGCCGTTTCGGCCAACGGTCGTTATGCCTATGTCGCCGACGGCGCGACCGGGCTGCTGGTCATCGACCTCGTCAATCCGGCGAGCCCCTCGCTCCTCGGCGGCTTCAACACCACGGGAAGCGCGTGCGGCGTCACGCTTTCGCCGGATGGCCGCTACGCCTACGTGGCCGACGATTCGGCGGGCCTGCAAGTCATCGACGTGGGCACTCCGGCGAGCCCCTCGCGCGTTGGTGGATACGACACCGACTGGAACTCGAAGGGCGTCGCCGTCTCCGCCGATGGCCGCTACGCCTACATTGCCGACGGCTCGGGTTTTCACGTCGTCAATGTGAGCAACCCCGCAGCTCCCGCGCGTGTCGGCGGGATGTATATCGGCGGATACGGCTATGCATGGAACGTCACCCTTTCGGCAGACGGACGCCGGGCATTCGTCGCCCATAACGATGCCGGCCTCATCGCCATCGATGTCAGCAATCCGGCCAGCCCATCCCGCGTTGCCGGTTTCGATACCAGCGGAAATGCCCGCAGCGTCACGATCTCGGGCGATGGACGCTACGCATTCATCGCCGACGAATACCTCGGCCTCCAAATCATCGATATCGGCGAACTTGGCACGTCGACTCGCTTGGGGGGCTACGACACCGCCGGCTTTGCATACGGCGTCGCGATGTCGGCCGACGGTCGGTATGCCTACGTTGCCGACTCCGCCTCCGGTCTTCAAGTCATCGACGTGAGCAATCCTGTGGCCGCCGTACGTCTCGGCGGATACGACACGACCGGCACCGCCAATGCGGTCACGATTTCTCCGGACGGTCGCCATGCCTACGTCGCCGACATGGACGCGGGCATCCAGATCATCAGCGTCACGAATCCAGCCACCCCGACACGAGCGGGTGGACTCGACACCACGGGAAGCGCCTACGCCGTCGCGCTGTCGCCCGATGGCCGCTATGCCTACGTGGCCGACGATGCCGCCGGTCTTCAGGTAATCGACGTCGGCACGCCCGCAAGCCCCGTTCGGGTCGGCGGCTACAACACCGCCGGCAACGCGTATGGCGTCGCGATCTCCGCCGACGGCCGCTATGCGTTCGTCGCCGACGCCTACTCCGGCCTCCAAGTGATCGACGTCAGCAACCCTGCCAGCCCCGCGCGCGTCGGAGGGCTTGCGACGGGCAGCGCCGCCTACGGAATCGTACTTTCCGGCGACGGGCGTTATGCCTTTATCGCCGACTACGCTGGCGGCCTCCTTGTGATCGACGTCAGCGTGCCTGCCACCCCCGTCCGGGTCGCAGGATGCGACACCGTCGGCAGGGCACAAGGCGTCGTGCTCTCGGCCGACGGCCGGAAGGCATTCATCGCCGACTATGGCGGCGGACTGCAGGTGATCGATGTCAGTTCCCCGATCGCTCCCACGCGAATCGGCGGTCTCTACTCGAACATCTACGCGTGGGGAGTCGCAGTCTCTGCCGACGGCCGGTACGCGTACGTCGCCAACGGACTTCCAGGGCTCCAGATCATCGACTCTCGCATCGGCCGCCTGCCGTTTTCGCTCGATAGAGACACGGTCGCAAGCAGGAGCGCCACCAACGGCGCCCCCACCGACATCTCAGTTTCGGCGGTCACCGTCGCCGAGAATGTCGCCATCGGCACCACGATTGGCACGCTGACGACGTCTGACCCGGACACTGCGGACTCGTTCACCTACGCTCTCGTCAACGGCGTTGGAGACACCGACAACGCCTCCTTCGAAATCATCGGCAACACACTCAAAACCAAGATTGTTTTCGATCACGAGACAAAATCGTCCTACTTTGTCCGCATCCGCTCCACTGACTCCGGCAGCCTATCCGTCGAGAAGACGGTCACGATCGCCGTCACCGACGTCAACGAGGCTCCCACGGCCGTGACGCTCACGAAGGTCACGACCAGCCTCGCCGATAACACGATGACTACCACGAAGATCAAGGTCGCCGACATCGTCGTCACCGACGACGCCCTCGGCACCAACACGATCTCTCTCTCCGGCACCGACGCCGCCTCGTTCGAGGTGTCAGGCTCGGCTCTCTATCTCAAGGCCGGCGTCTCGCTCAATGCGGCGGCAAGGCCGTGGTACTCGGTCACCGTTAGGGCGGCGGATGCGAGTGTGATCGGTTCGACGCCCGTGTCGGCAAGCCTCACACTCCAGATCACCGGCAGCGGGGTCACCGTGCCTGCCGGACAAACAACGACCGACGCGACCACCCGCACCGGCACCTACCAGCTCGTGAAGCAGGGGGGCGGTACGCTGATCCTCGACAAGGCCAACACCCACTCCGGCGGCACCGTCATCGAAGCCGGCACGATCATCGTCAAGGACGCTTCCGCACTCGGCACGGGCGAGGTCCGCGTGAAGGCAGGAGCCAGCCTCATCATCGACCCGGCGGCTGGCGAGGCCGTGGCAGGCTCGCTCGTCATCGAAGAGGGCGGCTTCGTCGATCTCGATGCAGGCAGGATTCGCATCGCGTCGAGCATGACGGCACCCGCGCTGACCACCATGATTCTTGACGCCAAGGGCGATGGCACGTGGAATGGAACCACGGGCCTCGGCTCCTCTGCGGTCGCCGCAGCGATCGTGAACTTCACGCCACGCACCCTCGGCTGGCTCGACAACGGCGACGGTTCGTTCACCGTGAGCTTTGCCGCCCCGGGAGACACCGGGCTGGACGGCGTGGTGGACATCACCGACGTGGCGAACTTCCTCAGCAGCAACAAACTCGACACGGGAGAGTCGGCCCCCTGGACCGCCGGAGACTTCAACCTCGACGGCGTCGTGGACCAACTCGACATTGCCGACTTCCTCGGAGCCGCTCTTTTCGACATCGGACCCTATCTCTCAGCGGCAGCCGTGACGGAAGGGACCTCGAACGCCGGGGCGGGGACGATCTCGGCCCAGAAGCCGGTCAGTGGCACTGCCGAGCAGACGACCGCGATCGACGCGGCATTCGCGGCACTCGCCTCCGAAACGACTCCGCCGACGAGCAAAAAACGCAGCGCGTTCTCAGCGTTCCGGTAATCCGATCAGTCCAGCTTCGCCGGCTCCAACCGCGGGGCGAGCAAGTGGATCACCGTCAGGGCCATGAGGTGCGGCGACAGCCAGCCGCCACCGACCAACACCCTCAGGTGAGTTCCTCGATGTCCCCCAAATCCCGGTGCCGGCCTGACGCCCGCTTGTTGCGCAGGAGATCATCAAGTCCGATGAACGTCACCTCGACACTACCATAGCGGCCTCGCACCACGCCCCCACGGGCTTCCGCGAACGTTACGCCATCGATGCGATTGAGCAGATCGATCCGCACCGGTTCAATGAGGGAGCACCGTGATAGGCCACGGCGAACCCGCCAACGATCATGTAGTCAACGCCGTTCGATTCGAGTAATCGAAAGAAGTCTTCGAAGTCGGACTGGGTATTCATAGAGAAACTTCCCGGCTTCGATCC
>CAIKWU010000495.1 GCA_903831155.1 uncultured Planctomycetaceae bacterium
AGCCGGTTTGCTCGTGAACCTCATCGGCCACCGCCGGCCGATCGTGGAACTCTTGGCACCGGAGGCCAAGGATCAGCGGAAGACTTTCGAGGGCGAGTTTTCAGGCATGACGATGCTGCCCTTCGACTATGCAGCCCATGAAGCCACCTTCGTTGAACTGACCGGTCTGGTGCAGGCGTCGCTGACTGACGCGGATCGCAGCTTTCTCCTTGGCTTCGAGGCGGGCGATCCTGACTGGTCGCTGTTTCCGGTGGCGGGGCCGGAGCGGCTCTCGGCCCCGCGTTGGAAACTGCTCAACATCCAGAAACTGCGGTCGGAGAACCCGGCGAAGCATGCGGCAGGGCTGCGAACCCTGGCTCAGGTGCTCGGTATGCCCGCGGGATGACCGTTTTGAGCGTGGTGCCTATCGCGCCTGCCTCCGAAACCCCTGCTGGGCCACTGAGCCTGTCCCCATCGCTGATCCAACCAAACTGTTGGCCGGCGAATGCTGGGTGCGCCGGCCTTGATCGTCCGCGAGTGTGGAGGGGTTCTGTCGCGAAGACACCTTTGGGAATGGGCGGCCGTACGATTCCCGGCGAGGAGAATCAGCCATGGCAAACTCCCCGGTGCCGACCACCCCGGTGTTCATCGTCAGCACCTCGGGCCTGCCGGGCCTCGCGATGGTCTGGCTGCGGCTCGCTGTCGTCCTGCTTGCGACCGCCCCCTTGTCGGCGTCCGCGGCTGCCGACGACCACGCGGCGTCGGTGGGCTCCTGGGACGTGGTGGCCGTCGAGATGAATGGCAGGCTGGTCGATCCGGAGATCACCTCGATGCTGCAGATGACCTATCGGGATGACGGCTCCTGGACGGTCTTCTTCAAGGGCATGCGTGTCGGCGAGGGCACCAGCCAGAACCACCCCGAGGCGAGCCCCAAGGCCTTCGAGATGCAAACCCTCGGCGGCACGAAGACTCCGCCCCGAAGGTACGTGGGGATCTACAGGCTGGAGGGCGACACCCGGCAGCTGTGCTTTGTGATCGCCGGCATGCCCCGCCCGGACGACTTCACGGCACCCAGGGGGAGCGGACGCATCCTCGTGACGTTGAAGCGGGCGTAGCCCGGCAAGGCTGTTTTGTCGGGACAAGGCTACACTCGGCCTGCTTCATCCCAACTCAGCCAGCGAGGATCTCGCGCCATGATCGTCTCGAAAGCCTACGCCGCACCATCGGCCACGAAGCCACTCCAGCCCCACCGGCTCGAACGGCGTGATCCGCGGCCCGACGACATCGTGATCGAGATCGCCTACTGCGGCATCTGCCACTCCGACATCCATACCGCCCGGGGCGAGTGGGGGCCGACGATCTATCCCTGCGTACCCGGGCACGAGATCGTTGGGAAGGTCGTGGCCGTCGGAAAGAAGGTCCGCCGCTTCAAGCCCGGGGATCTCGCGGGTGTCGGCTGCATGGTCGACTCCTGCGGCACGTGCAAGCCGTGCCGGGCCCGGGAGGAGCAGTTTTGCCAGGGCCACCTGGCGTTCACCTACAACAGCATGGAGTCGGACGGCAAGACGCCCACGCAGGGAGGCTACTCGACCCACATCGTCGTGCGGGAGAAGTACGCGTTTCGGATCCGCAAGGGCGTGCCCCTCGCTCGCGTGGCGCCGCTCCTGTGCGCCGGAATCACCACGTATTCGCCGCTGAAGCGCTACAAGGTCGGCCGGGGGCACCGCGTCGGCGTGGTCGGCCTCGGCGGTCTCGGGCACATGGCCGTGAAGCTTGCGAAGGCGATGGGGGCCCACGTGACGGTGTTCAGCACCTCGCCCGGCAAGAAACGGGACGCGGAGAGGCTCGGCGCCGATGCCTTCGTGATCAGCACCAAGGCGGCCAACTTCGAGCCGCTGGCGGGCACGCTGGACTTCATCATCGACACGGTTTCAGCCAACCACGACTTCACGCCCTACCTCAACTCTCTCAAGACCGACGCGACGATGGTGCTGGTGGGGGCGTCGCCCGAGCCAAACCAGCTGTTGGCCATGCCGCTCCTCCTGGGACGCAGGCGGCTGGCGGGCTCCCTGATCGGCGGCACCCGGGAGACGCAGGAGATGCTCGATTACTGCTTCCGCAAGAAGATCTACTGCGACATCGAACTGATCCCGGCCACGAAGATCAACGAAGCCTACGAGCGGACCATCCGGGGCGACGTGAAGTACCGGTTCGTGATCGATGCCTCGAGCTTTTGAGCGTGCCGCGAGCAGGCTGCCCCCTTTCCGGCGCTCGAGGCCTGCCGGATCCAGGAGCCTGCGGCACGGCGCCGCATCGGCGCGGTAGAGTGTGGCCCGTGGCGCCCGTTCGAATGTCGCTCCGGGGCGTTTGATCGAGTACGGATGGGGGATCTCGCATGCGGATGACGCTGCTCCTGATCACGCTGATGGTTTCTTCAGTTCGTCTCGTCGCCGCCGACTCCGGCAGCGACCGGCCCGAGGCTTTCGCATACGAGTTGCAGCGGCTCGCGCCGCGGCCCGGCAAACGCGATGCCCTGCTCGACTGGTTGCGGGCACGCGGCGCGGAGGTCGCCCGCCGCCACGGCATCGCCGGCGTGGCCTGCCTGGTTCCGGCGGGTGACGACCCGGCCGGCGAGGTGCTGTGGCTCACCCGCTGCCAGACCGCCAACGCCGCGACAGCCCGCGGGGCGCTCCGGGCCGATGCCGAGTGCCGACGGATCGACCCTGCGGCCGGCGAGGCGGAGTCGCTCGTGGCGAAGGTCGAGTCGATGGCCCTGGTTCCCACCGCCTACTCGCCCGTCTTCGCACCGGCGGTGTCGGCCGAGCCGCGCGTGTTCGAGCTGAGGACCTACACCTGTCCGTCGCCTGAGAAGCGGGCTCTGCTCGACGACCGTTTCCGGGAGCACACCATGGCGCTCTTCCAGAAGCATGGCATGCAGAACCTCGTCTACTGGCATCCCGTGGGAGTGGAGGGCGGCGAACGAAAACTCGTCTACCTGCTCGGCCACGCGAGTGTCGATGCCGCCCGCGAGAGCTTTGCAGCCTTCCGGAAGGATCTGGACTGGCTGGCCGCGAAGGAGGCTTCGGAGGCGAAGGCGGGCGGCTCCCTGACCGAGAAGGAAAGGGGCGTGATCTCCGAGTTTTTCCTGGCGACTGGATTTTCGCCGCTGCAATAATCCCTGCTGATGGGGATGGCCGAACCTCGCCTTGCCCCCGGAGAGGAAACGTGTCAGGTCCGCCCTTCGAATCATCCACGCCGATCGTGATCGCCTGCGCCGCGGCCGCGGGCATCGCGGGGTTCGTCTGGACACGGGTGCAGACGAAACTCTGGCTGGCGGTGGCGGCGGTGGCGGTCGTGGCCGGCGTCGCGGCCCTGCTCGCCGACCGGTTCGCGGTGACCGACCGGGAGTTCCTCGAGGCGCTGTTTCCCAGGCTCGCCGCGGCGGCGGAGCGGCAGGAGATCGACACCGTCCTCGCCGCCATCGATCCCGACATCCGGCCCGTGCGCGAGGAGGCCCGGCGGGTGCTCGCCCAGGTGAAGCCGAAGGAGGTGCGGATCACGCGGCTGAAGGTGAGCGTCGATCGGGCGAAGCAGCCGCCCGAGGCGGTGGCCGACCTGATCGTGCGCGTGACGGGCAATCTGCTCGAGCCCGCGGGAGGGCAGGGCACCGGCCTCGCGGAGGTCCGGGTGCTGCTGCACAAGAAAAACGGCGAGTGGCTCGTCCGCGACGCCGAGGCCGACCAGGCGCGGCCGGGCCAGCCGTGAGCCGTCGGGCACAGGCCACGGCGACCGGGTTCAGCGGCCGCGAGCGGGCTGACCCTGCGGCCGGGGCACGGGGAAGGGCGTCGGCCCGTACGGATACGGCGTACCTCCCCCGTAGACCATGCCGCCGGCGACGCCGCGGACCGGCACGCCGACGGCGTAGTTGCTGAAGTACTGGGCGCGGCGGCCGTTCGCCGAGACGAGGCCGTTGTTGTAGATGGTCACGTTGCCGAACTGTCGCCCCACGAGCCCGTTGTTGAAGTAGGTCATGTCGCCGACCCGGTTCGAGACGAGGCCGTTGGCGTAGATCGTGCTGCGGCCCACCGTGAAGCTGCTGCCGCCCCAGTTGCCGGTGCCCCAGTAGCCGATCGTGCCGTGGCGGGCGGCTTCGGCCCGGGCGGCACGCGGCGGCAGGCCGACGAGCAGGGCGATCGCGGCGACGAGCAGAAGCAGGCGTTGCATGGCGGAACCCCGTGGGGAGTGGCGGACGCGATGCTCAACTCTACCCCGCGCCGCGTGGCCGCCGCCGTAGAATGGACGGAGCAACCGTCACAGCCGGCAGGCGATGCCATGGTCGTATCCGCGTCACCGCCAGACACGGCAGCTTCAGCGCCCCCCTGGCACACGCTCGCCATCGACGAGATCGCCAGCCGGTTCGGTACCGACCGGCTTCGCGGGCTCCCATCGGCGGAGGCCGCACGGCGATTGGCGGCCGACGGCCCCAACCTCCTCCAGGAACCGCCTGCGGTGCCCTGGTGGCGGACCTTCCTCGCCCAGTTTCGGGAGCTCGTGATCTGGATCCTGCTTGCGGCGGCGGTGATCGCCGGGGCGATGGGCGACTGGGCCGACACCGCCGCGATCGTGGCGATCGTGCTCGTCAACGCCGTGATCGGCTTCCTGCAGGAGGATCGGGCCCAGCGGGCGCTGGCGGCGCTGCGGACGATGTCGGCGCCGATGGCCCGCGTGGTGCGCGACGGCACGCTCCGCCCGAGTCCCTCCCGCGAGGTCGTGCCGGGGGACCGGATCGAGATCGAGGCCGGCGACCACGTGCCGGCCGACGCCAGGCTCGTCGAGGCCTTCTCGCTCACCTCCCAGGAGGCCGCGCTCACCGGCGAGAGCGTGGCCGTGGAAAAGGACGCGGGCGACCGCCAGCCCGCCGACACCCCGCTCGGCGACCGGCGGACGCTCCTGCACGCCGGCACGATCGTGGCGGCAGGGAGCGGGGCCGCGATCGTGGTCGCCACGGGAATGGACACCGAGCTCGGGAGGATCGCAGGGCTCCTCGAACGCACTCCGCCGGAGCCCACGCCGCTGCAGCGGCGGCTCGCCGCCCTCGGCAGGATCCTGATCGCCGTGTGCCTCGTCGTCGTGGCGATGATCTTCGCCGTGGAGGTGGTCCGTGGCGGCGGCATCGGCCGGCTCGTGGAGACGGGGGGCTTCGCCGATCTCCTGCTCCGCTCGGTGAGCCTCGCGGTGGCTGCCGTGCCCGAGGGCCTGCCGGCGGTGGTCACGCTCGTGCTGGCCATCGGGCTGCAGCGGATGGTCCGCCGCAACGCCCTCGTGCGGCGGCTGCCGAGCGTGGAGGCCCTCGGCTCCGTCACCGTGATCTGTTCCGACAAGACCGGCACGCTGACCCGCAACGAGATGACGGTCCGCGACGTGGTCACGGCCGGGCGGCACTATTCCGTGAGTGGCTCGGGCTACGAGCCGCACGGGGCGTTTCGGGCCGATGACGGGGGCGATCCAGCCACGGACCCCGATCTCCGCCGGCTGCTGCAGATCGCCGCGCGGTGCACCACGGCCACCGTCGCCCCCGCCGGGGACGGCGGCGGCTGGACGGTCGTCGGCGACCCCACGGAGGGCGCCCTCGTCGTGGCCGCGATCAAGGGGGGCGTG
>CAIKWU010000496.1 GCA_903831155.1 uncultured Planctomycetaceae bacterium
GCTTCGAGGTGGCGAGCACCTCCTGGCCGATCGCGACGAGCGCTTCCTGGGCCGCGATACCGGCCACGATCCGCTCCCCGAACGAGCGGAACAGGTAGGCCTGCTCGATGTATTCCTCACGGTCGAGCATCGCGAATGACCTGGTTCCCTTCGGCGAAGCGCGGACGACGGCGGGCGGCGGCCGACTGCATCCTATAATGAAGAAGCCGCCCTCACACCCGCCACCGGTACCCGCCATGCCCACCCGCTTCTCCTCCGTCGAGGCCGCCATCGCCGCGATCGCCCGCGGAGACGTCGTGATCGTGGCCGACGACGAGGACCGCGAGAACGAGGGCGACTTCGTCTGCGCCGCCGACGCGTCGACGCCCGAGGTGGTCAACTTCATGATCCGCGAGGGTCGCGGGCAGGTCTGCATGTCGATCCTGCCCGACGTGGCCCGCCGGCTCGACCTGCCGATGATGGTGGCCACCAACTCCGCGCCGCTGGGCACCGCCTTCACGGTGCCCGTCGACCACCGCTCGGCGAAGACCGGCATCACCGCGGCCGAGCGGGCGGCGACGGTCGCCGCCATCCTCGATCCCGCCAGCGTGCCGGCCGACTTCGTGCGGCCCGGTCACCTCTTCCCGCTCGTCGCCAAGGAAGGGGGCGTGCTTCGTCGCGCCGGCCACACCGAGGCGGCGGTCGATCTGGCGCGGCTCGCGGGGAGGCCGCCGGCGGGCGTGATCTGCGAGATCCTCGATGACACCGGCAATCGGGCCGACCGTGACGGTCTGTTCGCGCTGGCCGCGAAGCACCGCCTCGAGATCATCTCCATCGAGCAGCTGATCCGCCATCGCCGCGCGCGGGAGAACCTCGTCGAGCGGATCGCGGAGGCCGACCTGCCGACGAAGTGGGGACGCTTTCGGGTCATCGCCTATGGGGTGAAGTACGAGTCGCAGCAGCCGATCGTGCTGGTCATGGGCGACGTCGCAGCCGCGACCGCGCCGCTTGTGCGGCTGCACTCGTCCTGCTTCACCGGCGACCTGCTCGACAGCCTGCGGTGCGACTGCGGCGACCAGCTCCACATGGCGCTCGGCATGATCGGCGAGGAGGGCTGCGGCGTGCTCGTCTACCTGCCGCAGGAGGGACGCGGCATCGGGCTCGTGGAGAAGATCCGGGCCTACGAGCTTCAGGACAGGGGGCTCGACACCGTCGAGGCGAACCTCGCCCTCGGCTACAAGGCCGACGCCCGTGAGTACGGCATCGGCATCCAGCTGCTCAAGGATCTCGGCCTGCGGCAGGTCCGCCTGCTCACCAACAATCCCAAGAAGACCGACGCCTTCATCTACGGCGGCTTCGACCTGGAGGTGGTCGACCAGGTGCCGATCCTGCCCACCGTGAACGAGTTCAACGAGCGGTATCTCGCCACCAAGCGGGAGAAGCTCGGGCACAAGTTCCCCGACTGATGTCGTGGTGAAAGTTGACCCGCCGCCGCGCGGCCCCGTAGCATCGGGGCTTTCCGCAGCCCGGAGGCGATTCATGACCCTGTTCGTTCGCCAGACGGTGGTTCGGGCGTCGACCGCATGGTCCATGGGTCTGGCGGCGGCCGCGCTGGCGATCGTCGCGGCGGCGGGCTGCGGACGGTCGGAGAAGGGCCGCCTCGTGGCCGAGCCCGAGGCGCCGTCCGCCACCTCGGCGACGACGGAGCCCGCCACGACGGCGACACCGTCCACCGCGTTGGAGCCGCCCCCGCTCGAGGTGCTCGATCGCGATGCGAAGTGGATCGATCGACCGGTAAAGGATGCCATGGCCCTGCTCCGCGAGCAGCAGGCGAAGGAGCCGCTGATCGGCACGGCCGCCGAGGCGCTGGCGCTGAAAAACGACTCGCCGCAGGCCAACGCCGAGATCCTCTCCGCCCTCGGCCGGCTCCCGGAGGAGGGCCAGGCCGATCTCGGCGCGAGGATCGACCGGCACGTGGCCGGCGACCTCGGCAGCACGAACCCCATCCTCATCAGTTCCAGCGCCGAGTTCGACATCCTGGGTCTCACCGGATTCGGGCTGTTCGCCTACGACCGCACGCTCGAGCCCTTCGCCAGCGCCGAGACGGTGGTCAGCTGGCAGACGAGCGCCGACGGCCTCTACGACAAGATCGTGATGCGGGACGATCTGGTGTGGAGCGATGGCACGCCGATCACCGCCCATGACGTCGCCTTCACCTACCGCGTCATCATGGATCCCCGCGTGCCGGTGCCGGCGGTCCGCAGCGGCACCGACCAGATGAAGGGTGTTCACGCCTACGACGACCGTACGGTCGTCTTCTTCCACAAGGAGCCTCTGGCCACCAACGTCTGGAACATCAACTTCCCCGTGATCCCGAAGCACGTCTACGAATCGACCTGGGAGCAGGACCCGACCCTCAAGGACAGCCCGGAGCATGTGGCCCTCGAGGAGAAGCCGGTGTCGGGCGGTCCCTACGAGATCCTCTCGCGGAAGCGCGGCCAGGAGATCGTGCTCCGGAGGCGCGACAGTTGGAGCACGGTGAAGGGCCGCACGGTCCGCGAGCCTCCGTATTTCAAGGACATCCGCTTTCGGATCATCGAGGACCCCAACACGGCGCTTTTGGCGCTCAAGTCGGGTGAGATCGACGAGATCATCCTCCAGCCGGAGCAGTGGACCACGCAGACCGTCGACGACGACTACTACCGGCTCAACACGAAGGCGACCGCCCCGGAGTGGGTCAGTTTTCATTTCGCCTGGAACATCGGCACGCCGTTCTTCGCCGACCGGCGGGTGCGACGGGCGATGAGCTACGCCTTCGACCACGACCGGATGCTCGAGCGGATCTGTCTCGGTCTCTACCAGCCCTGTGCCGGCAACTTCCCGCCGGGTTCGTGGATGGCGGGGCCGAAGAGGCTCGAGCCCTACAAGCAGGACCTCGACCGGGCCGAGGCGCTCCTCGATGAGGCCGGTTGGACCGACCACGACAACGACGGCATCCGCGACAAGGAGATCGACGGCCGGCTCGT
Organism: uncultured Planctomycetaceae bacterium; assembly: GCA_903831155.1. Classification (GTDB taxonomy): domain Bacteria; phylum Planctomycetota; class Planctomycetia; order Pirellulales; family UBA1268; genus QWPN01. Next base: position 3,006 of record CAIKWU010000496.1, read on the forward strand.
TCCGTTCGAGTTCACGCTGCTGGTCAACCAGCAGCCCTTCCGGATCGCGATCTGCACCCTGCTCAAGGAGAACCTCGAACAGATCGGCGTGACCGCCAACGTCAGACCGGTCGAGGTCACCGCGCTGCAGGAGATGATGCAGAAGAAGAGTTTCCAGGCATGCTTCTCGGGCTGGGGCTCGGGTACCGACCCCGACACGTCCGAGAACATCTGGAAGACCGGCGAGATGCGGAACTACTGCGGCTACTCGAATCCAGAGGTTGATCGGCTGTTCACCGAGGGCCGCCGCGAGCTCGACCGTTCCCGCCGCGCCGAGAAGTACGCCCGCATCCAGGAGATCCTCTACGAGGATCAGCCCTACACCTGGCTCTTCTGGCGGAACAGCTTCTACGGCTTCTCGAAGAGCCTGCGGGGCTATGTGTTCAGCCCGCGCGGACCCTACCACTATTCCCCCGGGGCGGGGAGCCTCTGGAAGCCTCGGGCCGAGTGACGCATGGCGAGCTACCTGGTGCGTCGGCTCGTGCTGGGGCTCGTCACGCTGGTGGCGATCACGATCGTCGTCTACGCGCTGGCCCGCTCCATGCCGGGCAACCCGCTGACCGCGCAGCTCGGTGAGGACCCGAGCCGCAAGGTGAATGCCGTCGACTTCGAGCGGATGCAGCGGGCCTACGGGCTCGACAAGCCCTGGCCGGCGGGCTACCTGCAGTGGGCAGGCAACCTCCTCCGCGGCGACCTCGGCCGATCGATCACCCGAAAGCAGCCGGTGACCACGCTGATCGGCGAGCGGATCGGCCCCACGCTGCTCGTTTCTGGCACGGCCTTTCTCCTGATCTGGACGCTGGCCATCCCCCTCGGGCTCTACGCGTCGGCCCGCTCCGGCACGCCCGACGAGCGGGGCGTGAGCCTTCTCCTCTACGCCCTCTATTCCTTTCCCACCTTCGTCGCCGCGCTCCTCCTGCAGATCTCGTTCTCCGTCTGGAGCAAGGGCACGGCCTGGGAGCTGCCGCTCTTCGGCATGTCCGACCTCCCGCCCGACGCCCCGCTCGGCGCGAGGATTCTCGACGTGGCCAGGCACATGGTGCTGCCGGTCGTCTGCCAGACGTACGTGAGCCTGGCGTATGACACGCGGTTCATCCGGGCGACCATGGCCGAGGCCGTCAGGCAGGACTACATCCGCACGGCCCGGGCCAAGGGGGCCGGGCCCTGGCGGGTGCTCTTTCGGCACGCCTTCCGCAACACGCTGATCCCGCTCGTCACCCTGCTGGGCCTCTCGCTCCCGTCGCTCGTGGGCGGCTCGATCATCATCGAGCAGATTTTCACCTGGCCCGGCATGGGCAGGCTGTTCTTCGAGAGCATCCGGGAGCGGGACTATCCGACGATCATGGGCCTCACGCTCATGTTCAGCGTGCTCACGCTGCTTGGCCAGCTGCTCGCCGACCTCCTCTATTCCGTCGTCGACCCCCGGGTGAGCGTGGAGTGATGGCGGCCGCACACGGATTCTGGATGGAGGCATGGCGGCGCTACCGGCGGCGGCCACTGGCCATGGCGGCGCTGGCATTCGTCGGGTTTCTCGTGGCCGTCGCGGTGTTCGCCCCCGCGATCGCGGGAACGAAGCCGGTGCTCTGCCGCTACAAGGGCCGGCTCTACGCCCCGTGCCTGGGCTACTTCGACCGCCGGCTCGAACCGGCGATCTTCGCCCGGGACAAGTTCCGCAGCACCTATCCCAGGAACCTGGCCGAGAAGGACCCCGAGAGCTGGGCGATCTGGCCACTCGTGTTCCAGGACCCCTACCGCGCGGTCCGCGCCGACGAATGGCCCGGCCGTCCGGAGAATCCCTCGATGGATCAGGGCGTGCCGAGCCGGGCCCATCCCTTCGGCACCGACCAGGCGGGCGTCGACGTGCTCGCCAAGATGATCCACGGCACGACCGTCGCGCTGCTCGTGGGATTCGTCTCGATGGGAATCGCCGCATCGATCGGCATCGTCGTCGGCGCCATCGGCGGGTACTTCGGCGGCTGGGTCGATGCGGTCACGAGCCGGGTCACGGAGATCGTGATGTGCATCCCCACGCTCGTGCTGATCCTGGCGATCGTGGCGATCATCGAGAAGCCGACGATCTGGCATACGATGGCGATCATCGGCTTCACCGGCTGGACCGGCATCGCCCGGCTCACCCGCGGTGAGTTTCTCAGGCTCAAGGGGGCCGAATACGTGACCGCGGCCCGCGCCTCGGGCGCGGGCCCGATGCGGATCATGCTCCGCCACATCCTGCCCAACGCCCTGGCCCCGATCCTCGTGCCGATCACGTTCGGCATCGCGGCGGCGATCCTGGTCGAGAGCGGCCTCTCGTTTCTCGGCTTCGGCCCGCCACCGCCGTCGGCGAGCTGGGGCTCGATCCTCAACGGCGCCCGCTCGAACCTCTCCATGTGGTGGCTGGCGGTGTTTCCCGGCATCGCCATCTTCCTCACGGTGCTGGGCTACAACCTCGTCGGCGAGGGCCTGCAGGAAGCGACCGACCCCCGGCTGCGGGAGGCGCGAAAGTAGGCCATGCCGCTGCTCGATATCAGGGAGCTCGTGACCGCGTTCCACACCCCGGACGGCCGCGTCCCGGCGGTCGACGGCGTGTCGCTGTCGATCGAGCGGGGCCGCTCGCTCGGCCTGGTCGGCGAGAGCGGCTGCGGGAAGAGCGTGACGGCGATGTCGATTCTCCGCCTCGTCGCGGCGCCGGGCGTGATCGAATCGGGGTCGATCCTGCTCGACTCGCCGGGCGGTCCGCTCGATCTCGTTTCGCTCCCGGAGCCGAAGCTGCGGCAGATCCGCGGCGGACGGATCGGGATGATCTTCCAGGAGCCGATGACCAGCCTGAATCCGGTGTTCACGGTGGGCGACCAGATCGCCGAGGCGGTGCTGCTTCACCGCGAGGTGGGCCGTGACGCAGCCCGCGCGCGGGCGCTCGAGATGCTCGGGCTCGTGCGGCTCGCCGACCCCGAGCGGCGGCTCGACGAGTATCCGCACCAGCTCTCCGGCGGCATGCGGCAGCGGGTCATGATCGCGATGGCGCTGGCCTGCGAGCCCGACCTCGTGATCGCCGACGAGCCGACGACCGCCCTCGACGTCACGATCCAGGCGCAGATCCTCAGCCTCCTCGCCGACCTGCGGAAGCGGCTCGGCACCGCGATCCTCCTGATCACGCACGATCTCGGCGTCGTGGCCGAGACCTGCGACGACGTGGCGGTGATGTACGCCGGGCGGATCGTGGAGCGGGCTCCGGCCGACGTGCTCTTCTCGCGGCCGCTGCATCCCTACACGATCGGCCTGCTCGCCGCCCGGCCCGATCTCGACGCGGTGACCGGCGGGGCACGGCCCGCCTTGCGGACGATCCCGGGCATGGTGCCGCCGCCGCAGCGGTTTCCGTCCGGCTGCCGCTTCCACCCGCGGTGCGGCCATGCGCGGCCGGTGCCGGGCGACGATGGCCCGGCCTGTGCCGCCCTGGCGCCCGACCTCCGGGAGGTCGAGCCGGGGCACTTCGTCCGCTGCCACTACGCGACCCGGCTCGGCGAGCCGCACCCGGCCGAGGTGGAGGCGACGACCGCATGACCTCCTCCTCCGCACCGCTCGTCGTCGTGGACGACCTCCGGACGCACTTTCCGATCCGTCGCGGCCTGCTCCGACGCCAGGTCGGCGCGGTCCGGGCGGTCGATGGAGTCAGTTTCACGATCCCCCGCGGCCGCACGCTCGGGCTCGTCGGCGAGAGCGGCTGCGGCAAGACGACGGTGGGCCGGAGCATTCTGCGGCTGGTGGAGCCGACCGGCGGCCGCGTGGCGGTGGCGGGCCACGACGTGCGTGCGCTCGGCGGCGGCGCCCTCCGCGGCCTCCGTCGGCGGATGCAGATCGTCTTTCAGGATCCCTACGGCTCGCTCAACCCGCGGATGACGGTGCGCCGGATCCTCGAGGAGGGGCTCGTCATCCACCGGATGGGCGACGCCGA
>CAIKWU010000497.1 GCA_903831155.1 uncultured Planctomycetaceae bacterium
ACGGACGTAGCGGCGAATCATGGGGCGGCCTTCAGGCGGTGGGGACGACTCCGCCAACTCTACCAACCGCCGGGCCCGGCACGGGAGCAGGCTGCCGGCCCGGGTGCCCCCGGCGGGCGGGATCGGCTATCCTGCGGCGGCTGTGAGCCACGCGATTTTTTACCCCTGGAGTTCCGCTTCCGATGTTCGACACGCTCAGCGAGACCGAGGGCTGCGACCTGCTGGCGCGGCTGTTCAACAAGCGCGGCTACGCGATCAAGCGAAACGTGCAGTTCCGCGAGTATGGCGTGGAGTTTCACATCGACGGCTGGGATCCAAAGGCCCGGGTGGGCTTCGAGTTCCTGACGAGCGAGGACGACGACCACGACGACCTGACGCTTGAGGAGTACAACGCGCTGACCGCGGCCCAGCGACGCGGCGAGCTGGCGCTGTTCATCATCGACGAGGTGGAGCCCGTGTCGGCCGAGGCGCTCTCCGCGGAGGCCCACGAGTTCCTCGACGAGGTGGCCGACGCGGCCCATGCCCGGCTGAAGGCGGTGGCACGGCGGAAGAAGGCCGCGAAGAAGTCCGTGGCCACCAGGAAGGGCGTGAAGAAGTCGAAGTCCGCGAAGGCGGCCGCGGTGCGGCCGGCGAAGAAGGCAAAGCCCTCGGCGGGCGGCGGGACGACGAGGAAGTCGGTGAAGAAGCCGGTGAAGAAACCGGCCAAGAAGGCTTCCGGCAAGGCCGCGAAGAAGCGGGCCCGCCGGTGAGCAGCCAGGCTCCGGTGGCGGGACCTCCCGCGGTCGGCCTCGGCCTCTGGAAGATCGACCGCGATCGCACGGCCGACGTCGTGGCCGAGGCGATCCGACTGGGCTACCGCCACCTCGACTCCGCCTGCGACTACGGGAACGAGCGGGAGGCGGGCGACGGGATCTGCCGGGCGATCGCGGCCGGGCACTGCCGCCGCGACGACCTCTGGATCACCTCCAAGCTCTGGAACACCTATCACGAGCCGTCCCGGGTGCGGGCGGCCTGCGAGCGGTCGCTCGCCGACCTCGGGCTCGACCATCTCGATCTCTACCTGGTTCATTTTCCGATCGCGCTGGAGTTCGTGCCGTTCGAGGAGCGGTATCCTCCCGGCTGGGTGCGGGATCCCGCGGTGCCGGCGCCGCGGATGCACCCGATCCCCGTGCCGCTCGCCGACACCTGGGCCGCGATGGAGCGGCTGGTGGAGTCGGGGCTCGTGCGGCGGATCGGCCTGTGCAACTGCCCGGTCGGCGTGATCCGCGAGACGATCGCCGGAGCCCGGATCCCGCCGGCGGTGCTGCAGGTCGAGATGCACCCCTTCCTCGTGCAGGACACGTTGCTCCGCTTCTGCCGCGAAGCGGGGATCGCCGTCACCGCGTTCTCGCCGCTGGGCGCGGGATCCTACGTGCCGCTCGGCATGGCCACGCCGGAGGATTCCGTGCTCGGTCATCCGGTCGTGCGGGAGATCGCGGCGGCCACCGGCCGCACGCCCGCGCAGGTGGTGCTCCGCTGGGGCATCGAGCGGGGCACGTCGGTGATCCCGAAGACGTCGCGGATCGAGCGGCTCGCCGAAAACCTCGCCGCGGAGTCGTTCACACTCGACGCCGCCCAGATGGCGGCGATCTCGGCCCTCGACCGCCACCGCCGCTTCAACGACCCGGGCGTGTTCGGCGAACTCGCCTTCAGCACGTTCTTCCCGATCTTCGACTGACGCCGCGAAAAGGTGGCACGCCGCGAAAAGGTGGCAGCCACCTTTTCCGAAAAGGTGGCTGCCACCTTTTTCGTTTTCCGATCTTCGGCTGACGGGGCCGGGAACAAAAAAAGCTGCCGCCCCTTGCGGGGCGGCAGCCGTAGGAACCACTGATTCGTCATCCGGCAGGCGAGATGGATGGATCACCCATGCTCGTCACGCCGCGATGGCGGGATTGGTGGGCTGCGTCAACGGCAGGCCCGTCGACTCGCCGTTATCGGCGCAGCCCTCCGATACAGTCACATTGCGTCACTGAATCACCTCCTTTGCTACGAGGAATCCCAGCCGTCGCGACCACTGTGAGATCGCCGCCAGGCGGTTCACTCCCCGACCGTCGCCGGGGACCGACACTGCATAGTAGAGCGATCGCCCGGCCTGGCGAGCAAACTCCCGGTCAGCGGATTTCCAGGCGGCCGACCAACAGGCTCACGGAGGGGCCGCCGGCGGCGTGGACGCGGGCCCGCTCCACGGCCGTGGAAAAACCGGCCCGCCCCATCCGCTCGACAAACGCCGGGTCGTCGGCGGTGGACCAGACCGCCAGCACCCCGCCGGGCCGCAGGGCGGCTTTGAGCCTCTCGAGCCCGCGGGCGGAGTAGAGGCGGTCGTTGCCCGCGGCCACGAGGCCCTCGGCGCCGTTGTCCACGTCGAGGATCACGGCGTCGAAGCCCCGGGGCTCGGCCCGCAGCACGTCCACCACGTCGCGTTCGACCACGTCGACCCGCGGATCGGCGAGGGAGTCGGCCGCGAGACCATACGCGGGCTCGCGGTTCCAGCGGACCACGGCCGGCACGAGTTCGGCGACCACCACCCGCGCGTCGGCCGCCAGGCAGGCGAGGCACCGCCGCAGCGTGAAGCCCATGCCGAGGCCGCCCACGAGCACGCGGGCCCGCGGCCGCCGAGCGATCGCCGCGCAGGCGAGTTCCGCCAGCCGCTCCTCGGAGTGGTGCTGCCGGCTCGACATCAGTTCGACGCCGCCCACGCGGATCGTGAAGGCGCCGTCGTGCTCGTGGAGCGTGAGCGGGCGGCCGTCGGGCGTGGTGGCCTGGTCACGGAGGATCGTGGGCTTCATGGCGGGGCCGAGGGCCTCTCACTCCACCGGGCAGCTCGCGCCGAAATACCCGTTGCGGTCGATCGCCTCGGCCACGGGCGGCGGCACGAGGTCGCGCCACGACGGATCAGCCGAGCAGATTCTCGATCGCACGTCCTCGCTGGAATAGGTGCGGAGATCGGCCGGGCCGCATTCGAGCGGCAGGATCAGGCCGTTCACCCGGAGGTGCTCGAGGAGGTGCGAGAGGTGGGGGGCGACGGTGAGCGTGTCGGCCGTGATCACCTGCCCCGTGATCACGTCGCGGGTGGGGTGTACGTAGAGCCGCACGCCGTGGGTGAACAGCCTGCCGAAGGCCTCGAGGATGCCGCCGTCGAGCTGCCGGTAGTGGCCCTCGTTGAAGAGTTCGCGGAGCAGCGGCACGCCGAGCACGAGCCCCGTGGCGTCCACCTTCCGATCAGCGAGGTATTCGCCGAGCGCGTGGAAGGCGCCGATGTCGCTCACGAGCACCATCTTGCCCACGGTGGTGAGCAGGTCGACGCGGGCGAGAAAGTCGGCGTCCTCCGCGGTGCCCCGGTCGCGGAGATTGTTCATGGTGATCTCCATGATCTCGCGGACGGGGCCGGCCCCCGGCTTGGCGGCGGCGTCGAAGGCGGCGCGGGCCCGCGCGAGCATCTCCAGGTTGAGGCTCGTGACCGGGGCGAACCGACCGCGTTCCACGAGCACCCGCGTGTGGCGGATCGACTCCGATGCCAGGAGCGGCGAGCCGTCGACGTCGAAGAGCACGGCGGGGGTGAAGCCGATCCGCACGAGATGGAGGCCGAGCAGCCGGTTGTCGACGTCCTTGAAGGCGGGGCCGGCGACGCGGAGCCAGTCGATCTCGAGGCGATCGCGGCCGACGTGCTCGAGCAGCGTCTCGATCAGCGACCGCGGCGACTTCCAGTGGGCGAAGGCGGCGTGCACGAGGTTCACGCCGAGCCGGCCGAGGGCGTCGGCCTGCTGGGCGTTGGTCGGGTCGAGCAGGCGGACGTGCAGCACCACGTCGCTCGTCGCCGAGCCCACGGCGTGCTGGAAGCGGATCGCCATCCAGGCGTGGCACTCGTTGCCGCCGGCGAACGACTTCGCGGCGGCGGTGTCGGCGAGTGCGAAGAAGCGGGTGCGGTCGCCCCGGGCGGCCGCGAGCCGCTCGTGCAGGAGCCCGTATTCGTGCTCCAGCATCCGCTCGACCCGCTCCCGCGACACGTACCGCCCCGTCTTGCCGTAGATGGCGTCGCTGACGGTCATGTCGTAGGCCGACATCGTCTTGGCGACGGTGCCCGCCGCGCCGCCGGCCGCGAAGAACCACCGGGCCACCTCCTGGCCCGCCCCGATCTCCGAGAAGCTCCCGTAGACGGTGTCGTCGAGATTCACCGCGAGGGCCCGCTGCGCCGTGGGGTCGACGGCCTGCGGCGTGAGCGGGTTCGTGCCCTGGTGCATGAAGAAATCCGGAAGACGCTTTGACGGGCGAGACGTCGGGCACCTATTCTTTCGCACGTCGGCCACGGTGCCTATCCGGCTCCTTCGCGCCGGCCCCTCCCCACAGGAACCCCCTTCAATGGCAAAGTCCCGCGCTCCCGAAACCACGCTCGACCAGGTCCGTTCGCTGCTCACCGCCGCGGAGCAGAAGGTGCTCCACTCGAGCATGGGAGCCACGATCGCCAAGGCGACGAGGGAGCAGGTCGAGGCGGCCATGAAGCGGGCCCGCGACCTCCGCGACAAGTGGCGGGACCTCCACGCCGACCAGACCCGCTCGACGAAGCGGTCCAAGAAGGCCGGCACTGCCGTGAACCAGCGGACCCGCGCGAAGCACGACGTGTTCGACGGCGCCGTGAGGCGGTTCGAGGCCCGCCTCGCGGAACTCGCTTCCGGCGTGAAGGCCGTGGCGACCCGGCAGGCTGCCCGGCTTGGCGTCGCCGCCAAGCCTTCGAAGCGGTCGCGGACGAAGGCCGCACGGGAGGGGCGGGCGAGTGTTCGCAGCCAGCTCTCGTCGGCGGTCTCGGCGATGAACCGCGCACGGAAGGGCGAGGCAGCCTCGAAGCCGGTTGCGAAGCCTGCGGCCAAGCCCGCGGCCAAGCCCGCAGCCGCGGCGACGAAGCCGGCCGTGGTGGCGAAGCCGGTGGCTGCGGTCGCGAAGCCGAGCAAGAAGCGAAAGAAGCCGGTGGCCCCGCTGTCGGCGGTCGCGCAGCGCGGCGTCGCCTTCAACGCCGCGAAGCAGCGGTCTGCCAAGGCGTCGGCCAACGCCGCGCGGCTGAAGTTCGACGGGTCGACCACCCGCCGCGCCGGAAGCGTGCTCGCCAACACCAAGCGGGCCCAGGCCCGCCGCGACGGCCGCCGCTGACGAGGCTGCGGTTGGATCTCGGCGAGGGGCGGAGTCGGGCAGCCGATGCGTTTTTCCCGAAAGCCCACCGCGCGCCGTTGGGATATACTCGGCGATGGCAGGGCGTCACCGGGGGCCGCGTCGCATCGCGGCATCGACTCGATCATGCTGGGAACCGAGGCTGCGGCGACCGGGCGTAGTCCCCGAACGATCGCCGCCCCGCCGGATGCCGCCGGCTTCACGCTCGTCGAACTGCTCGTCGTGGTGGCGATCATCGCCACGCTCATCGGCCTGCTCCTGCCCGCGGTGCAGGCGGCGCGGGAGTCGGCCCGCGGCCTGACGTGCAAGAACCAGCTCAAGCAGGTCGGGCTGGCGTTCCAGACGCACCACGCGGCGCTCAACGCCTTTCCCACCGGGGGCAACGAGTGGTGGACGCCGCCGAACTTCCTCGGTGGCAAGCCCGCCACCGGCGCGATGCAGGACGCGGGGTGGGCGTTTCAGCTGCTGCCATACCTCGAGGCAACCTCCGCCTGGGCGCCGGCCGGCACGGATGACATGAGCAGGATGCTCGCCGCCATCGCCGCGAGGCACGGCTTCTACTTCTGCCCCACGCGGCGGAGCCCGCAGTCGGTCACCTATGCCGACGTCCACTACCTCGACGGCCTGGCGCTCGAGCACGGCCTGTGTGACTACGCGGCGTCGAACCTGAAGGGCACCGGCCTGATGGTGCAGTCGGGCAGCGATCGGCCCCGCCTGCTGCGCCGGATGCGGGACCTCCTCGACGGCCCGTCGAAGACCCTGGCCGTCGGCGAGAAGCGGCTGAACCTCGCGGGCCTGGGCACGCCGCAGGCCGACGACAACGAGGGCTACACGGCCGGCTGGGACGAGGACACCATCCGCACCACCGAGCTGCCGCCGGCGGCCGACTACCGCGGCGACCAGACCGGGGGGGAGGCCTTCGGCGGCTCGCACCCCGGCAGCTTCAACGCGGTGTTCGTCGACGGCTCCGTCCGCGGCATCGCTTATGACGTCGATCCCGAGGTGTTCAGCTGCCTGGGTACGATCGCTGATGGCAAAGCCCTCACCAAGGAAGCCTTCTGACGCATGGGACCGCTTCACGCTCCAGCCCCGCGGCATGACGCTGACGGCGGCCCCTCCGGGGACCGCCGCGGGGTGGAGCGCGTCGCCGCGCCGGGCCGGTGGCGGGTGGACGGGCGATGCCTCGCCCGCGGCGGGGCGAAGGCGGTGCCCCGGGGCGTGACCTATGGGCCGTTTCCGCCGAACGGTCGCGGCGAGCCGTTTCCCGAGCCCGAGGCCGCCCGCGCCGACTTCGCCCTGATGGCCGCGGCCGGCGTCGACGCGATCCGCACCTACGTGGTGCCGCCGGAGTGGCTGGTCGCCCTCGCCGAGGAGGCGGGCATCGGCATCCTGATGGACGTGCCGTGGTCGAAGCATCTCTGCTTTCTCGACAGCGGCCGCGCCCGCCGCGAGGCCCGCGACGCCGTTCGCCGTGCCGCCGACCTCGGCGGCCGCTACTCGAACGTCGTCGGCTACTCGGTCGGCAACGAGATTCCCACCGACGTGGTCCGCTGGCACGGATCCGCGCGGATCCGCCGCTTCATCAGCTCGCTGGCCGACGTGGTGCGGCAGGCCGATCCCGCCGGCCTCGTCACCTACGCGAGCTTCCCGCCGACGGAGTACCTCGACCTCCCGTGCCTCGACTTCGTGACGTTCAACGTCTACCTCCACGACGCCGAGGCCTTCCGGCGGTACCTGCTCAGGCTGCAGAACCTCGTCGGCGACCGGCCGGTGGTGCTCGGTGAAATCGGCATGGACTCCCTGCGGCACGGGGAGCCGGGGCAGGCCGGCTTTCTGGCGACGCATCTCCGCGAGGCGGCGCTGCTGGGGATCGCCGGCACGTTCGTGTTTTCGTGGACCGATCTCTGGCACACCGGCGGCCACCTCGTCGAGGACTGGCAGTTCGGCATCACGCGGGCCGACCGGACGCTCAAGCCGGCCTACGACGCGGTCGCGTCGGTCGCCGTGGCCGAGCCGGCCCGGCTGCTGTCGCGGGCACCGAAGGTGTCGGTCGTGGTCTGCTCCTACAACGGCGGCGGCACGCTCCCCGAGTGCCTGGAGTCGCTCGGCCGGCTCCGCTATCCCGACTACGAGGTGATCCTCGTGGACGACGGCTCGACCGACGACACGCCGGCGATCGCCGCGAGGTATCCCGGCGTGCGGACGATCCGCCAGGAGAATCGCGGCCTCAGCGAGTCGCGGAACGTCGGCCTGCGGGCGGCCGGCGGCGAGATCGTGGCCTACACCGACTCCGACTGCTACGCCGACCCCGACTGGCTCACGCACCTCGTGCACCAGCTCGAGGCCACGGGCGCCGACGCGGTCGGGGGGCCGAACCTCTCGCCCGACGATGGCTGGCTCGCCGCCTGCGTGGCCGCCTCCCCCGGGCAGCCCACGCACGTGCTCGAGAGCGACCAGGTGGCGGAGCACGTGCCCGGCTGCAACATGGCGTATCGGCGGGGGCCGCTCGAGCAGATCAACGGGTTCGATCCGCAGTTTCTCCGCGCCGGCGACGACGTGGACGTCTGCTGGCGGCTCCAGCAGGCGGGCAGGTGGATCACCTTCGCGCCGGCCGCATTCGTCTGGCACCACCGCCGTCAGACGCCCCGCGCCTTCCTCCGCCAGCAGGCGGGCTACGGCGAGGCCGAGGCGATCCTCCGCTTCAAGCATCCCGAGAAGTTCAACGGGCGGGGCTCGTGGAAGTGGCGGGGCGTGCTCTACGGCGCCTCGCTCCGCGGCCTGCAGATGCGGGAGGCGCTCGTCTACCGCGGCACCTTCGGCACCGGGCTCTTCCAGTGCCTCTACACCGCGCCCACCGCGCACTGGGCGATGATCCCGACGACGCTCGAGTGGCACCTGCTCGCGCTTCTCGTGGCGGTGAACGGCTTCGCCTGGCGGCCGGCGGCCTTCGTGGCCGCGGCGATGCTCGGGCTCTCGGTGCTCGTGGCGATCCTCCAGTCGTCGCAGGCCAGGCTGCCGCGCCGGTGCGGCGGGCTGCGGTCTCGGGCGACGGTGGCGATGCTCTGCTACCTGCAGCCGCTCGTGCGGTCGTGGGCGCACTACCGCGGCCGGCTCGCCCGCTACGCGTCGATCGAGTCGCGGCCGATCGAGGGCCGCACGGGCTGGCGGTGGCCGTGGGGCCGGGCCACGCGGTCGTACTGGGGCCAGGCCTGGGGCGAGCGGCCCGAGGTGGTGCAGCGGACCGCCGAGGAGCTCGCGGCCGGACGCTGGGGCGTGACGCTCGACGCCGGCTGGAGCGACTGGGATGTGGAGGTCTTCGGCCATCCCTGGACGTGCGTCCGCGTGACGAGC
>CAIKWU010000498.1 GCA_903831155.1 uncultured Planctomycetaceae bacterium
CTCGTCTTCGGTGGGATCAACACCTACACCGGGCCGACGACGATCTCTGCCGGCACGCTGCAGGTGGGCAACGCCATCCGGGTCGGCTCGGTCGCCTCGTCCGCGGGCGTGGCCAACTCCGGGTCGCTCGTGCTCTATAACGTCGGCGACATGCCGCTCTCCGGCGTCGTGAGCGGCACGGGTACGCTCATCCGCTACGGCGCTGGCACCCTCACGCTCGCCGGCGAAAACACGTTCACCGGAGGCGTGACCATGTCGGGCGGCACGCTCCTGGCCGACGCCACGAGCGCCACCACACCGCTGGGCAACTCGCCAGCCCTCACCACGACCGGCCAGACCACGATCCGGCTGGTGGGCGCCGCCGGCCAGACCCGCACACAACTGGTCAATGGTCTCGCCGCCTCGTCGGGCGCGGTTACCGTACAAGTCGCCAATCCGGGCACGGCCACCACCCTGAACCTCGCTGGCTCCGGCGGCACGGGCACGATCGCCCGCACCGGCACGGCCACGCTCGACTTCCGTGCCACGAGCGGCAGCTTCGGCACCGACGCCCTCGTGCTCACCTCCGCCTCGCAGGCCCTGAACAACGGCATCCTCGGCCCCTGGGCTACGGTGGCGGGCAGTGACTGGGCGACCGTCTCGTCGGGCACCGTGGTCCCCTTCACGGGCTACACCGACATCGCCGCTCAGGGCTCGACGCTCGCCGACGCCGCCGCGAGCAATGTTCGGATCGGTTCAGCCGGCAGCGGTGGGGCGATCGCCCTGGGGGCCGCCACGACGACCGTCAACACGCTGCTGCAGGGCACCGGAACCGCCGCCACGGTCGACACCGCTGGCTCCACACTGCGGGCGGCAGGCGTGATGGTCGGGGCCGGGCAGCAGGCTCTTACAATCGGCTCGTCAGTCGGCTCGGGCACGCTCATGCCCGCGGCCGCCGGCGGCGAACTCATCCTCAACAACTCGAGTGTCAATCCGCTCACGGTCAATGCCGTCGTGGCCAACAACTCCACGGCCTCGTCGCTTCTGAAGACGGGCCCGGGCGCTGCGACGCTCGCCGCCGTAAACACCTACACGGGCGCGACCACGGTGAACGAGGGCCTGCTGACGATCGCCGGCTCCCGCACGGGGCAGGGAGCCCTCGCCGTCAACGGCGGCACGCTGCGAATCGCGGGCACCGTGACGTCGGGTACGCCCGTCGTTGGGGCCGCCGCGGGCGGCCGGGGCACGCTCGACATCACGGGCGGACTGACCACGGGCATCGTGGAAGCGGGCAACGCGATCGGGGCCGTGGGCGTGATCACCCAGTCGGGCAACCTGACGACCACGGGGTTCACCAGTTTGATTGGCAACGTTGCAGGCGGCTATGGTGCCTGGCTGCTTTCGTCGGGAACCGCAACGCTCGGACAGACGCAGATCGGCACTGCAGGAAACGGCGTGCTTGTGCAGACCGGAGGCATTGTGACCGCGGCCGCCTTTCCCGTCATCGGCCGCTTCGGCGGTGGCGTGGGCCA
>CAIKWU010000499.1 GCA_903831155.1 uncultured Planctomycetaceae bacterium
CATCGAGACCAACCACGCCACGCTCGCCGGCCACGAGATGCAGCACGAGCTTGAGTATGCCGGTCTGCAGGGCTTCCTCGGCTCGATCGACGCCAACACCGGCGACACGCTCGTGGGCTGGGACACCGACCAGTTCCCGACGAACATCTACCTCACCACGCAGATCATGTGGTCGATCCTCAAGTACGGCGGCCTCGCCCCGGGCGGCGTGAACTTCGACGCCAAGGTCCGTCGCGAGAGCTTCGAGCCGGTCGACCTGTTCCACGCCCACATCGGCGGGATGGACGCCTTCGCCCGCGGCCTGAAGATCGCCGCGGCGATGCGGGCCGACGGGGCGATCCAGAAGCTCGTCGACGAGCGCTATGCCTCCTGGTCTGGCCCGCTCGGCAAGCGGATCGAGGGGGGCACGGAGAGCTTCGCCTCGCTGGAGAAGGAGATGCTCTCCAAGGGCGAGGCCCAGGCCAACATCAGCGGCCGGCAGGAGCTGTTCGAGAACGTGATCAACACCTACCTCTGATCCGGGGCGATCGCCGATGGCCCTGCGACGTGCCCGAGCGCCGAGCCATCCCCTGCGGCATGGCGCGGGGGCCGCGGTGGTGGTGGGCGTCGCGTCGCTGGCCCTGATGGCCGCCGCCGCCGAGCCGCGGGGCCTGGCGACCGCCGACTGGCGGCTCGAGTCGGTGACCCTCGCCGACGGCCGGCGGATCGACGGGCTCGTCGAGGATCCCGATCCCGCCACCGGCGACGTGCGGGTGGTGCAGGTGGTGCGTCCGCCCGGCCGACCGATGTATGTGGTCCGCTGGCCGCCGCTGCAGGCCGACCGGCTCGAGAGCATCGTCCGCCTGACGGCAGCCGAGCACGAGCAGCTCGCCCGACGCGTGCGTGCGTTTCTCGACGACCGGCGGCGCCGCGGCGCGGCGGAGACGGCCGTGGCGCTCCGCCGCGACCACGAGGACGG
Organism: uncultured Planctomycetaceae bacterium; assembly: GCA_903831155.1. Lineage (GTDB taxonomy): Bacteria > Planctomycetota > Planctomycetia > Pirellulales > UBA1268 > QWPN01. The sequence continues at coordinate 959 of CAIKWU010000499.1, forward strand.
GCCGTGGCTCCACGACGAGGACGACTTCGCCCTCACGAGCACGGCGGACAGTCAGGTCACCCGCGCGGCCGTGGTGGCGATCGAGCAGGTGCTCGGGGCTCTCGCGACGCTCGTGCCGCCGGGCGACGGCCCGCGCCGCGGGCGGATCACGGTGCGGCTCTGCGGCTCGGGCGCGGAGTATCGGCAGGCCCAGCGGGACCTCGGCGTGGGCATCGACGCCCCCGCGTTCTACGTGCCTGTCCGCGGCCTGATCGTGGCCGGCGGCGAGCTGCCGGCGATCGCGGCGGCGGCCGCCGCCGAGGAGGAAACGCTCGCGGCCACGGCCCAGGGATTCGAGCGGCTCGACGCGCTCCTCGAGGAGCGCGTCAGGAGCCTCGCCGCGGAACTCGAGTCGCGGGGTGTCGGCCCCCGCGAGCGGGCCGACGTGGTACGGCGAACGCGGCTGCGGTGGGAGCGGGAGCGGACGGCGGAGACCGAGAGGATCACCGCGGCCCGGCGGGCCAACGACGTGCGGCTGAAGCGGGCCTGGGAGATGTTCCGCCGCCAACTCGCCCACGAGACCTGGCACGCCTACGCCGACACGCGGCTCCGCCACCGCGATGCCGCAGGACTGCCGATCTGGCTCGACGAGGGGCTGGCCCAGGTGGTCGAGGCGGCACCGTTGGAAGCCGGGGAACTCCGGCTCGACGCCCCCGACCCAGACCGGCTCGCCGCCCTGCAGGCCGCGATCCGGAACGGCACGGCGCCGGCGGTCGCCGATCTGCTGCAGGCCGGACAGGAGCGGTTCGTCGGCGGGCACGGCGCCGCGATCGCCGACCGCGGCCTGACCTACCTCGCGGCCTGGGGGCTGGCGCTCGACGTGGCGATGCTGCGGCCCGTGCTGGCCCGCGACGCGGTCGCCCGCATGACCGCCGACGACGATCCCGTGGCCGCCTTCGAGGGCATGGTCGGTTTGCCGCTCGACCGCTACGAGCCCGAGTGGCGGCGGCGCATCCTCGCGCTCCGGCCCGGCCGGCGGCCCGAGGCGGAAGATCCCGAGGGCGTCACGCCGGCCCCGTCACCGGCCGCGTCGCCCGCACGATCGCCTCCCTGACCGCCAGTTGTCGGGCGGGGTCGACGACCTTGCCGCCGCCGGCGTCGGTGACGTGAAACGCATCGACGACCTGGTCGAGATAGGTGCCGATCTTCGCCGACCTCACCGACAGGCCCGCGTCGAAGATCGCCTGGGCGACGCCGTAGAGCAGGCCGGGGGAGTCGTGGGCGAAGACCTCGAGAATGGTCGCCCGCTGCGAGCTCTGGTTGTCGAAGGTCACGCGGACGGGCCGCGCCGCCGTCCTCACCTGCGGGGCGAACGGATTCCACCGCGGCGCGAACTGCGGCGGCCGGTCCCCGAGGATCGCTCCGCGGACCGCCGCGGCGATGTCGGCGAGCCGGTCGGCAGGGGGCTCGCCGGCGAAGTCGGGATCGACGACGGTGAAGTGGTCGAGCACGCGGCCGTCGGCGAACGTGTGGATGTCGGCGGCGAGGATCTCCAGCCGCTGGCTGGTGAGCCCGCCCGTCACGCGATGGAAGATGCCGGTCGCCACGTCGTCGCGGGTGCCCACGGTGACCGCCACGGTCGACGTCTCCGGCTGCCAGCGGGCGGTCGCAAACGCGCCGCCGTCGGGCAGGCGGGCGAGGCGACCGAGTTCCTCGACGATCCGCTCGGGCGGCGTCGCGGCGAGGTAGGCGTCGGGCAGGTCGCGGGCGAGGCCGGCGACTGGATCGTCGGCGGGCCGCGCATCGACCAGCCGGGCCAGGCCCCGCCGCACGCGGTCGGCGGCCACGCTCGGCCCGTCGCCATCGAGGATGCCGAGCGTCTTGTAGAAGAGCGCGGCGAGGAGGTCCGACTTCCACTTGGTCCACGTGCCCTCGCCCACCGCCGCCACGTCGGCCGCCGTCAGCAGGGCGAGCATCCGCAGCACCTCGGGCGAGCCGACCCGGCTGGCGAATCCCGCCACGAGCGTGTCGTCGCCCACGTCGCGCCGGAAGGCGAGATGCGCCATGGCGAGATGCTCGAGCACCAGGAACTCGACGATCTCGATCTCGTCGTCGGGCAGCCCGAGCCGCGTGCCCACCTCGCGGGCGATCCGCGCCCCGAGCACGCTGTGGTCCTCCGCGAATCCCTTGCCCACGTCGTGGAGCAGCAGCGCCAGCAGCAGCGGCCGCTTCCGCCCCAGGGCCCGCCACTCCGTGCCGAGCCAGTCGTCGGCGCCGGCGAAGGCGGCGGCCCGCTCGAGGGCGATCAGGCAGTGCTCGTCGACGGTGTACTTGTGGAAGCTGTTGAACTGCAGCAGGTTCCGCGCGTGGGCGAACTGCGGCACGAGGATCTCGAGCACGCCCACGTCGTGCAGCCAGCGGAGCGCCGAGGCGAGCCTCGTCGGATGGGCGAAGAGGGCGAAGAAGGCCTCGGTGGCGACACGGTCGGGCTCGCGAGGCAGCGCGGGCACGGCGGCCCGCACCGCCTCCCACGTGTCGCGGGCGACCGGCATCTCGTAGAGCATCGAGAGCTCCGCCAGCCGCACGATCTCCCGCAGGCTGCCCGACACCCGCTGGAGCTGGCCGGGCCTCGCCGCCACGTCCCCCGGCCCGACGCGAAACAGGCCGTCGACGTCGTGACCGAGCAGGCCCTGCGCGAGCGTCGACACGGCGCCGCCCCGGCGGAGCGAGCGGAGGAGCGTTTCGACCACCTGCGCCACCTTCCGCGTGTGCCCGAAGTAGTCCCGCATGAAGCGCTCGACGGGGAGCTGCCCCTCGACCGCGGCGATGCCCCGCGCGGCGGCGATCCGCACCTGCTCGTTCCGCGTCAGCTCGTCGGCAGGCTTGCCCGCGGCGAGGTGGAGGTCGTTGCGGATCCGCATGAGGAACTCACGGGCGTCGCGAAGGGCGTCGGCGTCGGCCCTCGCGATGCCGCCCGCCTGGGCGAGGTCGTCGACCGTCTCGGCGCCGTAGGCGAGCCGGCCCAGCCAGCGGATGAGCTGGATGTCGCGAAGCCCGCCGGGCGAACGCTTCACGTTCGGCTCGAGCACGAACACGGAGCGGCCGTGCTTGTCGGCCTCGTCGCGGCGTGCCTCCACGAGCCGGTCGATGTGCCGCCGGCGGCCGCGGGCGAGCGCGGTGCGGAGCCGTGACTGCAGCCGCCGCACCGGCTCCCCGGCGCCGGCGAGCAGCCGGCAGTCGAGGAGCGAGCTCATGATGGTGGCGTCGGTTCCGGCGAGCGACACGGCCTCGGCCACGCTCCGCACGCTCTGGCCCACCTCCAGCCCCGCGTCGAACAGGTCCTGGAGCAGCCGGCGGGCGACGTCGGCGACGACCGGATCGGGACGGCCCTCGTGGAGGATCATGAGGTCGAGGTCGGAGCAGGGGGCCATCTCGCCGCGGCCGAAGCCCCCGTGGGCCACGAGGCTCACCGTCGCACGGATGCGATCGGCGGCGGGTGTCGGCAGGTCGCCCAGGATCGACTCCCAGACATCGCGCACCACCGCGTCGAAGAGCTCACAGGCGAGCACCGCGACGGCCCAGCCATCGCTGCCGGCGGCATGCCGCTCGGCGATCCTTTGGCGGGCCACGACGGCGGCGGCCGCAGCCCGGGCCACCGCGGGGCGGACGGCGACCGCCCCGGCCGCGCCGACGTCGCTCATGGATGGATCCAGGGATCGTCGGCGACACCGGCCTGGCGGTTGGCCACGCGACCGAGCACGAAGAGCAGGTCGCCGAGGCGGTTGAGGTATTCGATCGCGTTGGCGGGGATGGCCGTGTCGGGCAGGGTGGCGAGCGTCACCACCCGCCGCTCCGCCCGGCGACAGACCGTGCGGGCCACGTGGAACGCGGCGGCCAGGGGCGTGCCCGCGGGAAGGATGAAGCACTTCAGCGGCTCGAGCGTCGACTCGTGGCGGTCGATCTCGGTCTCGAGGGCGGCCACGTGGGCGGCGGTGATCCGTTCGCTCGCCGAATCGGGCGTGGCGAGCTGGGCGCCGAGGTCGAACAGCTCGCACTGCACGCGGCGGAGCAGCGGGTCGAAGGCCGCCGCCACCGAGTGGGTGCGGGCCATGCCGAGGTGGCTGTTGAGCTCGTCGACGGTGCCGAAGGCCTCGATCCGCGCGTGGTCCTTGGGGACCCGCGGGCCGCCAAAGAGCCCCGTCTCGCCCGCGTCGCCCGTCTTGGTGTAGATCTTCATGCCTGCTCGCCTCCTGCGTCGCCGAAATCTGCACGTATACTCCGTCGCCATGCCCCAATCGTGCAACTGGGTCGCGATCGCGGCCCTGCTCGCCGCCTCCACGGCGGGAATGAGAGCCGTCCGCGGTGAACCGGCCACCCCGCCGCCGAGCCGGTCCGCGCTCGAGGCCCGCTACCTCTCCGCCCCCGTGCTCGTCACGGAGGGCATGACGAAGGCCGGCGAGGGCTACTTCGCCCCCGACATGCGGCGGATCTGCTACCAGGCCGTTCCCGCGGGCCGGCCGTTCTACGAGATCTTCGTCCAGGACTTCTCCGCCGACGCTCCACGGGCCGCCATCCCCGCACGGGTGAGCCCCGGCCGCGGCCGAACCACGTGCAGCTGGTTCTCGCCCGACGGCACGCGGCTCCTGTTCGCGTCGAGCCATCTCGACCCCGATGCGGAGGCGACCGAGGCGACGGCCCGCGCCCAGGCCGAGGACGACGCCCGTGCCGGCCGGCGCCGCCGCTACCAGTGGGACTTCGACCCCTGGATGGACCTCTTCACGTCGCGGCTCGACGGCAGCGACCTGGTGCGGCTCACGTCGGAGAAGGGCTACGACGCCGAGTGCTCCTTCTCGCCCGACGGGACGCGGGTGCTGTTCGTGAGCGACCGCGACGGCGATCCCGACATCTACGTCATGGATGCCGACGGCTCGAACGTGCGGCAGCTGACCCACGAGCCGGGCTACGACGGCGGTCCGTTCTTTTCTCCGGACGGTGGCTGGATCGCCTACCGCACCGACCGCGTGGAGAAGGACATGCTCCAGATCCACGTGATGCGAGCCGACGGGTCGGGTGACGTGGCGGTGACGGCGGGCAGGGGCGTGCACTGGGCGCCGTTCTGGCATCCGACGCGGCCGTGGCTGATCTGGACCGGTGCCGACCACTCCGACCCGACGGCGCGGCCGAACTACGATCTCTGGATCGCCGCCTGGGAGGTCGCCCCCGACGGCTCGTTCGCGGCGGGCGAGCCGCTGCGGATCACCGACCACCCGGGCGCCGACGTGCTGCCGGCGTTCTCTCCCGACGGCTCGCTCCTGATGTGGACGGCGAGCCGCGGCGGGGATGGCGGCGGCCGGGCCGCGTCGAGCCAGCTCTGGGTGAGCCGCCTCGACGACGACGCGATCGTGGCCGATCTCCCATCATCGACGAGAGGACCGATCCCATGACCGCTCCATCAAGTTCGATCGACCGGGCCGTCGCCATGATCGGCGGGGGCCAGATGGCGCTGGCCCTGGCCGCCGGCTTCCGCCGCGCCGGTCTTGTCGCGCCGGCCGACATCGTCGTCTACGATCCCCATGCTCCGGCCCGCGACCGGCTCGCGGCCGCCGTGCCGGGGGTGCGGTTCGCCGCCACCGCGGCGGAGGCGGCCGCAGCCGCGGGCATCGTCTTCCTGGCCGTGAAGCCCCAGCAGGCCGCCGCGGCGTGTGGCGAGATCGCCCCGAGCCTCCGCGCGGATGCGGTGCTGGTGTCGATCGCCGCGGGGGTCACGCTCGCGTCGCTGGCGGGCATGGCGGGCACGAACCGCGTGGTCCGCGTGATGCCCAACACGCCGTGCCTCGTGGGGCAGGGGGTGTCGGTGGTCTGCCAGACGTCCGACGTGCCGGCGCCGGCCGCCGCGCGGGTCCGCGACCTACTCGCCGCCGTGGGCCACGTGCACGAGGCCGACGAGTCGCAGATGAACGCGGTGACCGGCCTCTCGGGCTCGGGCCCCGGCTTCGTGGCGCTGCTCGTGGAGGCGCTTGCCGACGGCGGGGTGAAGGCAGGCCTGCCGCGGCAACTCGCGCTGGCGCTCGCCATCGAGACGCTCTCGGGCACGGGGGCGCTTCTCGAGCAGACGGGCGAGCATCCGGCGCAGATCAAGGACCGCGTCTCGAGCCCGGGGGGCACGACGATCGCCGGCCTGGCGGTGCTGGAGCAGCGGGGCGTCCGCGGAGCGCTGATCGACGCGGTCGTCGCCGCCACGAACCGTGCGAAAGAACTGGCCTGATCGCCGCCCAGTTCGCCGCCCGGTTTCGATCGTAGTTCACGCGCGTCCACCCGGCCGGTCGGCGAGCACGAGCCCGAACTGAGCGAGGGGCTGCCAGTGCCCCGTGAGCCGGCGTATGCCG
>CAIKWU010000500.1 GCA_903831155.1 uncultured Planctomycetaceae bacterium
CGGCCCACCAGCCGAGAAGTTTTTCAAACCCCTGCTCGGGCGCGTCGATCCGCCAGTAGAGCTGCGGGGCGAGGTAGTCGAGCCAGCCCTCGTGGAGCCACTTCTTCGGGTCGGCGTTGAGCGCCGCCACCTGGTCGAGCCCCTTGATGCCGGGCGGATGCCCCGGTCGCCAGATCCCAAACGGGCTCACGCCCACGAGCACGTGGGGCTTCTGCTTCTTCACCTCGAGCCAGAGCCGTTCCACGAGCCGGTCGACGTTGTTGCGCCGCCAGGCGGCCCGGTCGGGAATCCCGCCCGCGGCCACCGCGCGGGCGTGACTCTCCTGATCGGGGAAGGGCACCTCGCGATCGCCCTCCTTGACCGGGTACGGATAGAAGTAGTCGTCGATGTGCACGCCGTCGATGTCGTACCGGGCCACCACATCGCGGACGACTTCCAGGAAACGGTCGGCCGCCGCCGGCTCACCCGGATCGAACCAGAGGTACTTGCCGTAGCGGCGGACCGCGTCGGTCATCGCCACACTCGCGTGGTTCGGAGCCACGGGGCCTGCGGCATCCGCATGCCGGACGCGGTAGGGATTGAACCAGACGTGGAGTTCGAGCCCGCGGGCGTGGGCCTCATCGACGGCGAAGGCGAGCGGGTCGTAGGGCGGACTCGGGGCCTTTCCCATCGTGCCGGTCAGATACTCCGACCAGGGCTCGAGCGGCGAGTCGTAGAGCGCGTCCGCCGAGGGCCTGATCTGGAGGATCACGGCGTTGAGCCCGGTGGCCACCGCTCGGTCGAGCAGGGCGGTGAGTTCGGCCCGCTGCTGGTCCGGCGGCAGGCCCGGCCGCGACGGCCAGTCGATGTTGGCCACCGTCGCAATCCACGCGGCGCGGAACTCGCGCGGCACGGCGGGCGGCTCCGCGGCGCCAGCAGCCAGCGCCGGGACGATCCCAGCCAATGCCGACAGAACATAGGCACCCCACCGGATCTTCTGGTTGGTAGCGCTCATGTCCAAGCCCGTCCCAGGGAAGATCCCGCGTGCTCAACGGCTAAATCATAAAAAATGCCGGCTCAATCGCCATCCCGGGCTGCGAACCGTCGACTTCGGCACCGCCTGAGCATCTGCCGCTGCGCCGAAAAGCACCCCATCGCCGGGGTGTCCCGTATCCTTGCTGCGGGCGAAACGTGAACACCGTGCCTGCGGGTCCCTCCTGACACCATGAGCTCATCCGGCATCGACGAGCGATTGGCCGCCCTCACGCGGGGCGAGTGGCTGGGACGTTTCCCGCCGCACCTGCGCGAGCCCGTCGCCAGGGCGGTGATCCAACTGGCCATCGCGGCAGCCGTGCTCACAGCCGTCGCGCCCTTCGCCGACCGCAAGGGCGAGGCCTGGATGGAGGCCTCGTTCACCCGCACGCTCGGCGCGCTCGCCGCGACCCGCGGCCTCGACAGCGCGATCTCGCTGGCCCAGAGTTCCGAGGTGAGTTTCTCGTTCGGCCCGGGCGGGAGCCTGGGGATCGGGCAGGCCCTCGACCCGATCAACGACCTCGTGGAGCAGTACGGGGCGCTCTTGCTCACGAGCACCACCGCCCTTGGCGTGCAGCGACTCGGCATGGAGATCGCGCAGTCGCTCGGCTTCTGGCTCTTCCTGCCCGCTCTCGCGGCGCTCGGTGTGGCGTCGTGCTGCGGCCCGGCCGGCAAGACGTCGCTGATCACCTGGAGCCGGCGACTCTTCGGGCTGGCCCTGTTCGTCAGGCTGGCGCTGCCCGCAGCAGGATGGATCGACTCGCTCGTCGCCGACCGATTCCTGGAGCCGGGCTATCAGAAGGCGGCCGCCGCGGTGGCCGCCACCACCGAATCGATCGAGCAGGTGGAGACCGACGACGCCAACCGCCCGTGGTACGAGCGGTACAATCCGGTCGATGCGATCGGCGACCGGGCAAAGAAGACCTACGACCAGCTTGCCGCCGTCGGCGAGTCGATCGTGAACCTGGCGATCTACTTCACGATCTCCACGATCCTCCTGCCGCTCGGCACGCTCTGGCTCCTCTCGCGGCTGACGACGGCATTTTTCAGCGGGGCTCCAGGCGACAGCAGACGGGCATAGGCACGCGGTCCTCCGATCGACTGGCCGCAACGCGTGCAGGCCCATGACGACCATGACGACCGTGACGTCTTTCACGCGTCGCCCACGGCGCTCTGCAGCCAGACCGTCCATGCAGAGTTGCCGCCACTTAGTCTATTCTCGGGCGTGC
>CAIKWU010000501.1 GCA_903831155.1 uncultured Planctomycetaceae bacterium
TCCTCGCACCACTCCATCGCGAGGTCGGTGGAGGGGAAGCGAAACAGTCGCTCCACGGCGGCGGCATCGGTCCAGTGTGCCGCCACCTGCAGCCGGAGGCTCGGCAGCCGTGGGGTGTGGGTGAAAAACGTGACGGTGTCACGCCGCGCCAGCTCCCCGGCCAGATCGGCGAGCAGCCTCGCGGCGGCCCCGTTGACGGCGGTGACGTGATGAAAATCGAGGATCACGCTGCGCTGCTCGCCGACACCGGCGATCACATCACGCACGATCGATTCCGTGGTCGCGAAGGCGAGGTTGCCCTGGATCTCGAACACCCGGACCTGGGATCCATGATCGCGCACGCAGGCGAGTTCCCCGGGGTGCCGGACGCGGCTCGAACTCCGTTCGGCGCAGGAATAGGACAGCCGGCGGCTCGACCGCGGGCAGTAGGGCGGGTTGAACTGGTGCAGCTCCCAGGCCCGCGACACCTCCTCGCAGACCTTGAGGGCACGGACGCTGTTGCCCTGCTCGTCGACCCGCGGCGAGAAGACACCGATCCCGAACTGCCCGGGCAGGACGGCCAACACGCCCCCCGACACGCCGCTCTTGGCCGGCATGCCCACGTTGTAGATCCAACCGCCCGAGAAATCGTACATCCCGCACGACGCCATCACGCTGAGGACGTTCTCCACGTGCGTGTCCTCGATGGCCCGCGCACCCGTCACCGGATTGACCCCCTGGTTGGCCAGCGTGGCCGCCATCAGGGCCAGATCGGCGCAGTGCACGGCGATCGCACACTGCTGAAAGTAGGCGTCCACGATCGCCGTCGGATCGTCGTCGAGAATGTCGAAGTTGCGGAGCAGGTGGCCGATGGCCCGGTTGCGATGCCCGGTCCGATTCTCCGAGTCGTAGACGGCTTGATCGACCCGCATCGGATGGCCGGTGTAGCGGCCGAACATCTCCAGGATCCGCTCCACCCGCTGCTGCGGTGAGTCGGCCCGAACCTGCCCCGTCGTGGCGATCGCGCCGGCGTTGATCATCGGGTTGAAGGGGCGGCCGGTCACCCTGTGGAGGCTGATGGCGTTGAAGGCATCGCCGCTCGGCTCCACCCCCGTCTTGGTCAGCATGTGCTGCACACCGTTGTCGTCGAGGGCCAGCCCGTAGACGAAGGGCTTGGAAATCGACTGCACCGTGAACGGGTGCCTGGAGTCGCCCGCCTCGTAGAGGAATCCGTCCGCGGTTGCCAGGCAGATGCCGAACAGGTCCGGATCGGTCTTCGCCAGTTCGGGGATGTAGGCGGCGACCTGACCATCCCTGACGCCGGCAAACCGGGCGTGCAGCGATTCGAGAAAGGACTGGATTGGCGAACGGTGATCGGCGGTCATGGCGGGGTGTCGCGGATCCGGGCACGGCTGGCATCCGACGCGGCAATTCGGCCCGATCGGAATGATAAACGCCCGAGTTCGACGTCTCTACTACCGCTGCTCAACGCCCTCACCGCAGGCGGGGGCAGCCGCAACCTGCCCCCCTGAACCGATACCACTGCGAGAGCGGATGAGTCGGGGCACGGCTCACGAGCACTTCGGCAAGCGTCGGCCGAGCGGCGCGGATCATGGGAAGCAACCGCCGTGACCGGTCGGGCTGGATGCGACCCGATCGTGGAGGGGCCGAAGAGCTTCCTGTCCACGCTCAAGGCCGGATTTTTCTCGTCGGATTGCCGGAAGCGACGGCACCACGGATTGGGAGACGCTCCTCCTCGGCAGCCTGATACGAGTCAAACCTGATGCTCGCGCGTCCACTGGTAAAAGCCCAACGCCGTGAGGCGTGGGGTGAAGCGCTCAAAGACGCCGTGTCGGGCGTAGTCACGCCCGAGGCCCTCGCGCAGGGCGTGGCGACGAGCTATTCCACCGCACGCGACATGACCATCGACCGCGGGCGATCCTCCGCCGCGCTTCCGAAGGCTTTGTTCGGCTCCGGTCCCATCACGAAGGTCAGTTCGCCCCCGGCGACGACGTCGGCGTGCGTGATGTACGACTTGCCATGGGGCCGGCCGTTCAGCTCCACCGACTGGATGTAGAGATTCTCCGGCGAGTTGTTCTTGGCGACGATGGTGAACGCCTTGCCTTCGGGGAGGGCGATCGTCGCCTCGTCGATGATCGGGCTGCCGAAGACGTAGATGCCCGCCGCCGGATTGACGGGATACATGCCCATCGCCGAGAAGACATACCACGCCGACATCTGGCCGCAGTCCTCGTTGCCCGACAGGCCGTCCGGCTGGTCGGAGTAGAGGGTCGTGAGGATCTGCCGCACGAGCCGGGCGGTCTTCCACTGCTGACCGACGAA
>CAIKWU010000502.1 GCA_903831155.1 uncultured Planctomycetaceae bacterium
AGCACCCTGGACGGGGCATCTGGACAGGCGTTACGGCCGTATTCGAGCCGTTTTCACCGTCCTCCGACCCGCCGCTTGCGCCGGCGACGCGGCTGCGGCACACTGACGGATCCCGAAGCCATGCCGACCGACGCCTCTCCCACATCCGCCGCCCAGACGCCGCTCACCTGCGTGATCGTCGAGGATCAGGGAATGTTCCTCGATCTTCTCTCGGGCATGATCGCGATCCGCGGCGGCATCCGGATCGCCGCCCAGGCCCGCGACGTCGCCGCAGGACACCAGGCGTGCGCGGAGCACCGGCCCGACGTGCTGATCCTCGACCTCGCCCTGCCCGACGGCGACGGTCTCGACGTGGCGCAGACGTTCCTCGAGGCCAGCCCGCAAGGCCGCGTGCTCGTGGTGACCGGGCAGGCGAGCGAGTTCGTCTGCCCTGCGTGGCTCAACGACCATCTTCAGGCGGTGATCAGCAAGAACGACGCCTTCGACGCCGTGCGCCGTGAACTCGACGAACTCATCGGTGCGACGGACGTCGCGATGCTGGATGATTCGGCCGTCAGGACGCTCTCCGCGCGGGAGGCGGAGGTCTTCGGGATGATCGGTGACGGTCTCACGACCCGCACGATCGCGGAACGCCTCGGGCTCTCCGAACACACCGTCCAGACGCATCGCAAGCGGATCGCGGCGAAGCTCAACACCAGTGGTGATGAGACACTGCGCCGGGCCATCGCCTACCGGATCAAGTCTTCCCCGGGCGTTGCACGCTGACGCCATGGATCGCAAGCGAAGGCAGGCGTGGCTTCGGCACGGCGACGGCAGGGGAGTGGGGCTCGTCGTCGCGGCGTTGCTCGCGCTGGCGGCCGGCGTGTACGGCGCAGCTGACGACAAGGCGGCGGTGCCCGTCACGCCGATTGCCGACATCCGCTCGCTGCCCGCCGCAGACCTCGCCCGCACGCCGCCGGTGAGGATTCGCGGCGTCGTGACCCGGGCTCGGCAGAGTTCGCTCTTCGTGCAGGATGCATCAGCCGGGATCTATGTGAACACCGCGAGGGCGCTCGTCCGCGGGGTGATGCCGCGCGACGTCGCTCGGCCCGAGATTCCCCTCGGCAGCGAGGTGGAGATCGAGGGGCTGGCCGACCCGGGCGGATTCTCGCCGATCATCCTGCCACGGTCGCTCGCCGTGCTCGGGCCGAAGCCGCTGCCCGAGCCCAGGGCGTTCGATGCCGACGCCTTCTTCGAGGGCGTCATGGACAGCCAGTTCGTCGAGGCCACGGGGATCGTGGAGGACGTGGCGGAGCAGGCCGACCATTGGCGGCTGTCGCTCGACCACCACTCGCGGCCGTTCCTCGCCAGCATCTCCAAGGCCGCGTTCGCGGGCGACCCTCGGGAGTTCGTCAACGCCACCGTGCGGGTGCGCGGGCCGACGTCGTCGATCTCGAACACCCGCGGCGAGTTTCTCCTCCCGTGGGTGTTCGTGGAGCAGCCCGACTGGATCGAGATCCTGACGCCGCGGCCGGGCTCCCCGTTCGAGAGCCCAGCGTTGCCGCTCGAGCACCTCGCGCGGTTTCACACCTCGGCCCGCCGTGGCGGGATGGTGCGGACCGAGGGCACGGTGATCCACCTCGTGACCGACGACGCGGCCGGCAGGGAGATCTTCCTCCAGGATGGCGCCAGCGGCCTCCGCGTGACGACCCGCTCCACCGAGGGCGTGGCCGTGGGAGACCGGCTGGAGGTGGCCGGATTCGTGCGCAGCGACGGGCACGTCGCCGGGCTCGCCCACGCGGTCGTCCGCAGGCTCTCGGCCGGGCCGCCGCCCGAGCCCTTTGCAGTGACGCCGGAGCGGATCGAGGCCGTGAACGTGGACGCCGTCAAGGCTTCGGTGAATGCCGACCCGGGCGATTACAACGGCTGCCTGATCCGGTTTCCAGCGCGGCTGGTCGATTTCCAGGCCGAGAAACACTGGGGCACGCTCGTGCTCTCCACCGGCAGCACCACGGTGACCGCCGAGGTGGCCCCCGAGGCGTTTGACCGCATCCGTGCCCTGCCGGCCGGCTGCGAGGTCGTCGTGACGGGCATCGCGCGGCTCGATTGGGACCTCGACCCGTTGGACTGGCCGCGGCGGTCACCACGGCATCTCTCGCTCTTGGTTCGGTCTGCGGACGACGTCGTCGTGCTCCAGAGGCCGTCGCCGTGGACACCGCGGCGCCTGGCGACGCTGCTCGGCACCACGCTCGCGGCCCTGGCGCTGACCGGAGCCTGGGTGTGGTCGCTTCGGCGGCGGCGGGTGGAACTGGAGGGGCTGGTGCAGGATCGCACCCGGGAACTCGTTGCAGCCCGGGACCGGGAGAAGCAGGTGGAGGACGAGGCCCGGCTCACGCTCCAGCAGAAGCTCAGGGCGAGCCTCGCCGCCTCGGCGGTGGCCCACGAGATCAACCAGCCGCTGTCGCGGATCCTGCTCACGAGCCGGCTCGAGCTCGACGGCGGAGGCGACGGCCGCGAGGCTCTCCGGGCAATCGTGGCCGACGCCGATCGCGTGGTGACGACGATCGAGAAGATGAAGGTGCTGCTCCGGAACGTGGAGACGCAGCACGAGGAGATCGACCTGGCGCAGGTGGTGCGGAGCAGCCTGTTTCAGGTCAAGAGCCTCGCGGCCTCGCACGGCGTGACGATCCGCGACACGAGCCCGCCGGCAGGCTGCCGCATCCGGGGCGACGCGGTGCAGCTGCAGTTCGCCATCACGAACCTGCTCCGCAACGCCGTCGAGGCGATCGGGGCGGCTGGCGGCGGGGCCCGGGAGATCGAGGTGGCGGTGGCGCGGTCGGCGGAGGCCGCGGTGCTCACGGTGGGCGACAGCGGCCCGGGCTGGCCAGGCGGGAGCCTCGACGACGCACTCGTGTCGTCGACGAAGCCGGCGGGAACGGGCGTGGGCCTGTTCGTGGTTCGCACGGCGGTGGAGAACCACGGCGGCACGGTCACGGTGGGCCGCTCGCGGCTCGGCGGCGCGGAGTTCCGGATCGTGCTGCCGAGCGGGGAGGACACGGGGGGCGTTCGGGACGGCGGCACGCACCGCTAGACTCGCTGTGATCTGAAACTCCCGTAGGACGCGAGACCGCATGACCACCACGGCAGCCGCCACCGGCACCCTCAAGATCGGTGACCAGTGGAACGCGATCACGATCATCGCCCACTCGCAGACCCATCCGCTCAAGGCGATCTGCGAGTTCACCGAAAACGCGATCGACGCCGGCGCGACGCACGTGCGGATCTCCCGCCGCCGCTCGGCGGGCAAGACCTATCTGGAGGTGGCCGACGACGGGCGGGGCGTGGCGATCGATGCGGACGGCGAGCCCGACTTCGCACGGATCGCGACGCACCTCTGCGATTCGATGAAGCGGCACCTCGACGCCGCGCAGAAGCGGGGCGTGCACGGTGAGTTTGGCATCGGCCTGCTCTCCTTCTGGAGCCTCGGCGAGGAACTGCGGATGGTGTCGGGAGGCCCGGCGGGCCTCCGCGAACTGCGGCTCATCCGCGGCGAACGCGAGTACGAGGTGCGGCCCGTGCGGAGCCGGATGGCGACCGGC
>CAIKWU010000503.1 GCA_903831155.1 uncultured Planctomycetaceae bacterium
CCCCTTTTGGTAGAGGGCAGCGGAGTTCATCAACGAGATGTCAAGTGAGTTGAAGGTATTCGAGTAGTTAAAATCACCTTGTGACCAGGTCGCTGGCGCCCCAGCGTTATACCTAGCGCCGGTGTTGATAATGCTGACATCAAGGGAATTCACTTGGCCGTCCAGATTGGTATCACCATAGGCTGCCCACGCCACAACGGCCGCACCGGAGGCAAGCACACGATAACCCACGGCGGGATTCGAGCTCGTAGCCGAAGCCTTACCGCCAGTCGTCATGATGCCACTGGTGCCACTAAAAGAACCCGTCGAACGGCCTGCGATAAGATCAGCACGAAGGTCGGCCTCGGTGATGCCACCGACAGCAACGTCGATTCGCCCCTGACCGATATCGATCTTGCCGCCCGTCGCCTGATCTACGGAGAGCGCGGTGACAGCCACCGTCTGCCGTCCAACGGCCGGCAGAGACACAACACCGCTCCCACTCACCGTCAAGCTCGGCGAACCAGTCACCGAACTGCTTGCGGAAAACACCAGCTGAGCGATTCCATTCGTCGGGTTCACCAGGAGCGTAACCCCCGAGGCAGACAACGCTCCACCGGAAATCGTGACGCCTGGGGACTTCATCGTGAGGCCCGAATCAATCTTGAGCCCTGAGCCAGCCGGCACCGTCACGGCACTCGTGGCCAACGCGTTGTTGCCCGAAACCTGGAGCGTGCCCGTTTGCACGCTTGTCGCTCCAGTGAAGTTGTTGTTGCCACCGAGAGCAAGCGTGCCGGCCCCCGTCTTCACGAGACCCGTGCTGCCCGAAATCGGGGCGGAGATTGTCGCCGTAGCACCGGTGCCCACCTGCACCGAGTTTGAAGACGAGCCGCCGAGCGTGAGGGCGGCACCCGAAAGCGTGTAACCGGACGTCGTAAACTGCAAACCGTTGTTGGCAGAGACGGCCTCTCCAAGCGTGACGGTGCCACCGGACGAGCCACTAAAAATAGCCGTTGCTCCAGGCACCCACGACCGCACGCTTGAACCGTCAAACCACGTATTGCCAGTCGTGGTCCAGGTGCCGCTGCCGCCAGCGGTCGAACCGTTGCCATACCACGTCAGTGTGGTCGGATCTGGCGCACCCGAAACCGGGATCACGGCTCCCATCTGATTGCCGACAACCCCGTTAATGCCGTACTGAAACACGGCCTGCTGACTGCCGTAGCCGAGAATATTGGCATTGGCATTGCTCGCCAGATCGTAGGTCCTCCAATCCGACATCGTCATCGTCGCAGAACTTGCCGAACTGATGAGATTCGAAGGGAACGCCCACGGCTGATTCCAGTAGCCACCAGTGCCCGTCGAGGCGATGTTTCCGACATCACCCGTGTTAGTGAAAACGGTTCCGAACTGAGTTCCCGGAAGATTACCGGTGATACCGATCCGGGCCGGATACGTCGTCGGCGGCAGATCACCTGCCGAAGAGGCGGCCGGGAATGTTTTTTGATTTGCGAGTCCGGTGGCACCGGAAAGGGCATTGGCACCAGTGCCCGTGGCGTACGAGAAGGGCCCGGGAGTGGTGCTCAGGATCGACGCCGTGGTCGGCGAGTACGAAATGATGACGGCATTGAGATCCCACCCCTTGGGATCAAGCTGCAAAAGGCCGGTCGTGGTGTTCCAGTACACAACCGCCCCAGGGCGTCCGTCTGCCGCAACAGTCGTGGACCGCACGGGGAGCGATGAGCCGGTCGCCACCGTGGACCACTGGAGACCGCTCGGCGTGGTGCCCGTCGCAGTCGGCGGAACAAAGACTGCAGCAGAAACGGCTTGAGCCGCAATGGCGAGAGCCACGACAACTCCCATACTGCGGACCAAATCGTTGATGGATTTGACGGACATGTGACAGGTCTACGAGTGAGAGAACGCAGTGCTTGA